>JAAYDD010000355.1 GCA_012729435.1 Desulfobulbus sp. | reverse complement strand
GTGAAAAGTTAAAAGAGAACATCCTATTTTTGGCCAAACAGAAATTAAATGAGAACGCCATCCTTTTAATGCAATACAAGATTGCAGAGTAATAACACATCCTCTATGAAGACACTGACGCCTCTCCTGACACACTGTTTGCTCCTCTTTCTTGCCCTCTTCTTTTCAGCCTGCTCGTCCCACTCTCCGGCACCGGTTGACTCCTACCGCAGCTATAGTAAAACATACATCTCAGAGGATGTGGAAGAAGAGGATGTTGAACCGGCAGAACCTGAGGAAACCGCCCTCGAAGAACTCGAAGCACTGAATCAACCCGGTATGTGGGAGTACGGTGCCAATCAGAGCTATTCTCCTGAAAAATTCGGCATTGATCCTTCCAAATACGATTTTCCGATCACTATAAACAAACAAGTTCTGTACTACCTGGAGCTCTTCCAGGGCAAACAAAGAAACTACTTCAGCCAGTGGCTCGCTCGATCCACCATCTACCGTCCGTACATCGAATCAGAACTGAAAAAGGCCGGCCTGCCTCTTGATCTTGTCTACCTCGCAATGATCGAGTCCGGCTTTAATCCCTCAGCATATTCACCTGCCAATGCCTGCGGTCTCTGGCAGTTTATTGCAGGAACCGGGACCCGATACGGACTCAGAATCGACTCCTGGGTTGATGAACGCAGGGAACCGGAAAAAGCCACCAAGGCAGCCGCACGTTACCTTTCCAACCTGTACAATCAGTTTGGCGACTGGCATCTTGCTGTTGCAGCGTACAACGCAGGTGAGGGTAAAATAGACAGCGCCATGAAAACCTACAATGCCAAAGATTTCTGGGAGGTTGCCGTTTCTGATGGTATTTTCATGGAAACGAAACGCTATGTTCCTAAACTGATCGCTGCTATTATCATAGCACGCAATCCGGAACACTACGGTTTCAAGAACACCCAATACATGAAACCCGGACAGTATGAGGTTATCAGTGTCCCCGGCGGAAGCAGTCTTGATGCTGTTGCTTCCATCGCCAACACCTCGGTAAAGACGTTGCGCTCCCTGAACAATGAGTTAAGAAAAAATCAGACCCCTCCCCATCAAAAATATGCACTCCGTATCCCTGTTGGCACCAAAGGACTCATTGCCGCCAATATCGATAAACTCCGGCCTGTGACGACCACTGTATTTATTACCCATGTGGTTAAAAAGAATGAGACCCTGACAAGTATCTGCAAGAAGTACAATACGAATAAAACAGCGCTCCTAAAAGCCAACAATCTTCGTTCAGCCCGACTCCCCCAGGGACTTCGACTCCGTATTCCTTCGACTTCCACCAAATACCTTATTGCCCAAAAAGATCAGCAACCTGTTGGTCGCATTGCGATAGCCGACAAAAAAAGCAAACAGCCACAGCAAGCCGCCACTACCTACACGTTGAAATCCGGTGACACACTGGCATCCGTGGCCAAAAAACACCAGATTCCACTTAAAAACCTTCTTGCTTTAAACAAACTCGAGGCGAAAAGTATTGTCAGACAGGGGCAGCAGATTACCCTGCGGTCTGCAAGCTCCCCACAAAAAACAACCGGATCACCTGCTGTCACCCATAAAAATACTGCTGTTGCAAAACTGGCAACCAACATCAGAGCCTCAGCACAAAAGTCAGTCTCCCAGCCTGTCCGCACACCGTCTCTTGCTAAAATGCAACCTCAGCCGGCGGCAAAACCGGTCGCGTCCGCATCAAAGAAAGCACCTGCCACCTGGTATGTGGTCAAACAGGGTGACACCCTGTCAGGCATTGCTAAAAAATTCCAGACATCCCCTCAAGATCTTCGAAGCTGGAACAAGCTCAGCAG
>JAAYDD010000354.1 GCA_012729435.1 Desulfobulbus sp. | reverse complement strand
TACCACCGGAGGATGATTATGAAGCACTTAAGTATTTTTGCATTATTGACTCTTTTACTTCTCTCTTCCTGTGCCACAAGAGGACAGACCGGAGCCATCGGCGGTGCGGCAGCAGGTGCTCTTGTCGGGCAGGCAATCGGTCATAACACCGGCGCCACCCTCATCGGGGCGGCTGTTGGCGGCATGCTTGGTTACATCGTCGGCAATGAGATGGATAAGTATGATCGTGAACAGCTCAACCATGCCTATGAACGAGGTGTTTCCAATCAGCGCTCCTCCTGGATAAACCCTGATAGCGGCAATCAGTACGCGGTAACACCACAACCGGCTTACCAGGACCCGGCTTCCCACCAAGTGTGCCGGCGCGCTGAAATTGAAGCGGTTATCGACGGCAAACGTCAAAAAACATACAGCACAGCCTGCCGTGACGAGTACGGCACCTGGCAACTCCGATAAAACCTGACGCACAGTGGAGAGCTGACCATGTCCCGCGGCGAGATCGCTGTCACCACTCATAAGCGGCTGGAAATGATAGACATAACCACCCGTTTACAGCAGGAAATAACCTCTGCCGGCTGCAGGGACGGCATCGTTGTTCTCTACAACCCTCACACAACGGCCGGAATATTGATTAACGAAGGGGCTGATCCGGATGTACAGAGAGACATTCTTGGTGCACTCTCCCGGATCATCCCCTCGGACTACCCATACCTACACAGCGAAGGCAACTCACCGGCCCATCTCAAGACCGCTGTCACCGCCTCTTCTGTTACGGTGCTTCTGGAGGGCGGACGATTACAACTCGGTACATGGCAACGTATTTTTTTCTGTGAGTTTGACGGTCCGCGAGGTCGAAAGGTCTGGTGGAAATTTCTGGCAGGGTGAGACTATGTTTTTTGGACTTGACCGCGCCACCGATGAAAAGTCGTTCATCACATTCCTGCGTCAGTTCAGTGAAGACAAGCTTCTCTCCTGCCTGGTACCCCGCATGAGTGAGGAAGAGATCCACCAGGTGGTTGATCTGCTGACACTGGTCATGCGCAGTCATCTGAGCAGCGATGAGTACCATCGCCTCTTTCTTGGCGAAGACCACGAACATCACTGATTGATCCAGAATAAACATCACTCGACCGGGGCGCATGCACTATCCGACAGACTTACGACAGTACCTTGATTCACTCCGCAAAAACGACGAACTGCTTGTCATTGATGCACCGGTGGATCCTCATCTGGAAATTGCCGAAATTCACCGACGGGTAATCGCCCGGGGCGGTCCGGCCCTTCTTTTCACACGGGTCAAAGACTCTGTTTTTCCCGTTGTAACGAACCTTTTCGGGACAAACCGACGACTGGAACTGGCTTTTGGTCGTCGGCCGCTCGATTTTGTCCGTCAACTGGTTGATCTCGTGAATCATTCAATGCCACCGTCCCTGCAAACACTCTGGCAAGCCCGGGACCTGCTTTTACAGGGCACCCGTATTGGCCTGAAGACGATCAAGAAAGGCCCGATACTTGAATGCCGGCAAAAACCGACACGACTCACCGAATTACCCATGCTCACCTCCTGGCACTCTGATGGAGGGGCCTTTGTAACCCTTCCCTTAGTATACACTGAACATCCGGAGGGCCTAGGACACAATCTCGGTATGTACCGGATTCAACGTTTTAATGACACCACGACCGGTATCCACTGGCAGATTCACAAGGGGGGTGGATTTCATTACGTTGCTGCTGAACAGAAAAACCAGCATCTCCCGATGACGCTTTACATCGGCGGCCCACCGGCTCTTATGCTTGCCGCCATAGCCCCTTTACCTGAAAACATTCCGGAACTGCTTCTTGCTTCTTTACTGCAGGGACAAAAGTTGCATATGGTCACCGATCCTCTTGGCGGTCATCCACTCGTTGCCGAGGCTGAATTTGCTATTAAAGGGGCGGTCCCGCCTCATGTTCGACGCCCGGAAGGACCTTTTGGAGATCATTACGGGTATAACTCGTTGCAGCATGACTATCCGATCTTCCAGACCACCCATCTGTACCATCGGCGTGATGCCATATACCCGGCCACTGTTGTCGGTCGGCCAAAGCAGGAAGACTTTTATATCGGCGACTTCCTCCAGGAACTGCTGTCCCCGTTATTTCCACTAGTCATGAAAGGCGTCGTGCAGCTGAAGACCTATGGAGAAACCGGTTTCCACTGTCTGGCTGCAGCTCGGGTGACCGACCGGTATCCCCGTGAGGCCTTTGCTGCAGGTCTCCGAATTCTTGGTGAAGGACAGCTCTCTTTAACAAAATTTCTCCTCCTGACCGATGGCAGTATCGATGTTTCTGACTTTCCGAAACTCTGGCAGCATATTCTGGAACGTATTCACTGGCAGCGCGATTTATTCATTTTTGCCAACGTATCTCAGGATACCCTTGATTATACAGGACCATCGGTTAATAAAGGCTCCAAAGCCATGATGCTCGGTCTCGGCCAGGAGAAACTCCGGGAACTGCCTGCTGAATTTACAGGTTCCCTGCCGGAGCACTGCAGTCATCCTCGTGTTTTTCTTCCAGGCACTCTGGTTGTTCAAGGCGGATCCTATGAGAGCACACCACAGCTTGCCTCAACATTGGCTCGTCATGGAGGAGTTGCCTCATGGCCGGTCATTCTCCTTGTCGACTCAACAGAGGAGGCTACCTGTTCTCTGCAGGAATTTCTCTGGACATTCTTCACCCGTTTTGAACCGGCAGCTGATATCCATGGACGTGAGCAGATCGTCCATCGTTTTCATGTCGGGCTAGAGCCGCCCATCGTCTTTGATTGTCGCATGAAACCCTGGTACACCGAAGTCCTTGAGGTAGATCCGGTCACCAAACAACAGGTTGACGAGCGAATCGCCACCCTTCTTCCCAGGCAATTTCATTAAACTTTAAAACCGTTACTCCCAGATACATGCACCCATGGAGGAACGACTGCAAAAACTCCTGGCCAAAGCAGGAATTGCCTCTCGCCGCAGCGCAGAACAGCTCATTCGCGACGGCCGAATCCAGGTGAACGGCCAGGTCGTCACGAATATGGGCTGTAAAGCCGATCCATCAAGAGACTGTATCACCTTCGACGGCAGACAGATCTCTTCTGAACAAAAGATGTACATCCTGCTCAACAAACCAGCCGGATATGTCACCACCCTTTCGGATCCTCAGAAACGACCTGTTGTCACTGATCTTGTGGCAGATATCCCGTTTCGTCTTTTCCCGGTCGGAAGATTAGATATTGATACCGAAGGCGCCCTGCTGATGACAAACGACGGTGCCTTGACCAACACCATCCTGCATCCTCGCTTTGAAATAAAAAAAACCTATGAGGCCCTCGTCAGCGGCATCCCTTCCGCCAGTGCACTGAAGCATCTGAGTGAGGGAATAGAAATTGATGGAGTGCGGACCAGACCGGCAAAGATTCGTGTACTCAAGAAAACACACACTCAGACACTGATTGAAGTTGTCATTCATGAAGGAAGAAAGAGACAGGTGCGGAAAATGTTTCAAGCCATTCACCATAAGGTTCTGCACCTGAAAAGAGTCGCCTACGGCAAACTCACCCTGGGAAACCTGGCTTCAGGAAAGTACAAGACACTCTCAGCAGCAGATATAAAAAAGATCTTTTCGTAAAAAATCCTTTACAATCAAAAACATACCTGATTAAATTTCACCAACAGCTTGAATTTAACACATTTTTCAACAGAGGTTTTGTCACGGACAGAGACTCGCGAGAAGTGAACAGTTATCCTTGATAGACGGATTCTCGAGGGAGGACGCGAATGAACAAGTCAGAACTAATAGAAGCCTTGGCCGAAGCGACGAACATTCCCGTCCGGGAAGCAGCTTCAATAACCAACACCATTATTGAAACCATGAGTGATGCATTAGCTCGCGGCGAATCCATCGAGATCAGAGGGTTCGGGAGCTTTGTGGTTAAAGAGTATGACTCCTATACCGGTCGGAACCCGAAAACCGGTGAAAAAATCAAGGTGAAACCAAAAAAATTACCCTTCTTCAAAGTCGGAAAAGATTTGCGAGAGCGGGTCAACAAGGCGGGTTAAAGAAAATCTGCGTACTCTTTTTACAGTTCAACCGCTGTTTTTGTCTGTAATAACTTCACCGACTAAATCGTAAGTATGTGCCTCGGTGATCCGTACTGGAATTATATCACCGGGGTTTACACTGCCTGAAGTGATATAGACACATCCGTCAATCTCCGGTGCCTGAAACCTGCTTCTTCCCTCCAGCAAAAGATCTGTTTCCTGACTCACACCTTCAATTAATACCGGCTCCACTCTCCCTACAAACCTGCGCTGACGGTACGCACTGATCTCAGCCTGAACACTCATGACCAGCTCATAACGTCTCTGCTGTTCCTGTTCCGGTACCTTTGCAGGCAGTTGAGAAGCCAGACTGCCTTCTTCGTCATAATATTGAAAGATCCCGACATGATCAAGTTGCCAGCGCTCAAGTGCCGATAGTAAAATCTCAATATCTTTTTCCGTTTCACCAGGGAAACCAACAATAAAAGTCGTACGAATCGCACACTCAGGCAGATGTGATCTGATACGCTGCACCACTTCATCAAGCTCAGCTTGACAGTAATGTCGATTCATGGCGGCCAATACCGTGTCACTGGCATGTTGAAACGGCACATCAATGTAAGGCAGGATACGCGGTTCCTGAGCCATAAGCTGTAACAGTTCATTGCTGATGCCACTGGGATAGGCGTACAACAGTCGGAACCACGGGATTGAGGTCTTTTGAATAAGGGACTGTAACAACATCACCAAATGAGCTGGTTCCCGCAGGTCTCGACCATAACCGGTCAGATCCTGGGCGACCAGGGACAGTTCACGTACTCCAAGCTGCTCCAGCCGGACAGCTTCACTGGTTAAATCCAAGACAGTACGACTTCGCAATACGCCTCTGATCGATGGTATCAGACAGTAAGTGCAGCGGTTGTTGCACCCTTCGGTAATTTTCAGATATGAGCGGTGCGGTGGCGTCGCAATCCGGCGCGGGATACTGCTATCCATCAGAAAACTTCCGGCTCCGGAATGAACAACACTTTTTGCAGTAGAATCAATATCGGCGAGCAGCTCATCAAGACGATGGAAGTCATCAAGGCCGACAAAAAGGTCGACCTCCGGTAACTCCTCAGTCAGTACCTCACCATATCGTTGCACCATGCAGCCCGCGACAACCAGTAATTGTCCCGGGCGTTCTTTCTTATTTTCCGCAATTGTTAAAATTGCATCTATAGCCTCTTCAACGGCAGGACGGATAAAACCGCAGGTGTTGATCAACACCAGTGTCGCAAGTTCAGCCGATGCGACCAAACGATAACCACCACGTTCCAGAGCCGCCAGCATGACCTCTGAATCAATCAGATTCTTCGGACAGCCCAGGCTCACCATGTATAACGTTTTCAAGCTAACTCACCTTCATGCAAGAACAAACAAAGCTGTCCGACCAGCCGCCGCGAATCGGCCTGAAACTGTTTCAGCTGGAACCGGGGAAACCAGTTTTCAAGATACAGTGCATCAGAGACCTTCATGACAGCTGCCAGACTGACCTGACGGTAGGCAGCGACAGTGCGCAGCGCTGAATACTCCATATCAACAGCCATAACACCCTGTTTTCTGTAGCTGGCAACCTTCTGACGAGTCTCTCTGTACAAAGCATCTGTCGTCCAAATCAATCCCTGACTTATCTGCTGCCCAGTATCTGCCAAGACATTCACCAGCAGAGATTGCCAGGTCTCATCATAATAGGGATCGTTCACAGGATAATGCGCACTTGTGCCCTCTTCACACACCCCCACTCCTGTGGGAGAAAAGAGTGTCTCAGGCTGCAGGGACTCGTGTAATGAGCCACACCAGCCGTACACAACAATCTTGCGTGCTCCAAGTGCGATTAACTTCTCAAGGGTGAGAACCGCCATCGGTGCGCCAACCGCTGGTCCGGAGAGGAAAAATTTAGACCCGGAGTACAGTTTTGCATGAAAGAGTCCCTGCTCCTTCAAACCGTACAGTCTGGCCAATCTGAAGAAAGATGTGGTATCATTGGGATTGACTGCTAAAAGACCAAGGGGAGGTAAACCAGGCTCATTTTTTTTTTATGCGGATTGAGACAACAGGTATCCATGCCACACCAAATAAAAAAGGACTGCGATGCCCTCGCAGTCCTTTTACTCTGTACGACTGTTTTTATCTTACCGCCCTGCTTACATGCCAAGTGCCGCTTTGAAAGGGTTGGCATACAGAAGAATAAAGGCGATAACCAATCCGTAAATGGCGATAGATTCACAAAGTGCCATACCAAGAATCATGGTAGTGGTTATTGCACCCCTTGCTTCAGGATTACGAGCAACCCCGTCACACGCACCGCGTAAACCGTGCCCCATACCGATACCGGCACCGAATCCGGCGAGGCCGATACTAAGGGCAGCACCAATACAGATCAGAGCAAGACTAAGTTTATCCATTGTTGTGTTCCTCCAAATTAGTGAATTATTTTGGCCTTCTTCTCCGTCATACGGAAATTCAAATCAATTTAATGAGCTTCTCCCATTGCGCCGGCACAGTACAACAAAGAGAGAAGAACAAAAACCACCGCCTGTATCACCGATACCAAGACTCCCAAACATAGAATGGGCAGGGGGGCGAAAAACGCACCGGCAAGCATAAAAAGGACGCCGAGCAAAACCTCTTTAGCGAGGATGTTACCAAAAAGTCGCATGGAGAGTGAGATCAATCGGGCAAAATTGCTGATAATCTCCAGCAAGAACATAAAGGGAGCCATCACCTTGCTTGGGCCTATGAAGTGTTTGTAGTACCGTAATCCATGATACTTAAAACCAAGAAAATGATGAGTGACCCAAACAATAAGCGTCATGGCCAGCGTGATATTGATACTTGATGTCGGCGACATAAATCCGGGGATAAGGCCGATCATATTGGAGATTATGATATAAAAGAAGAAGGTGGCCATCATCGGGAACAACATTTTCGCTCCTTTTTCTCCGAGATTCTCAGTAAAGAAATCCATCAGGCCACCGACCATTACCTCCCAAAAATTTTGCCCACTGCCAGGCACCATCTCCAGTTTGCCGATGGTCAGCCTCGGTACAATGATCAGGAGGATCATGACCATCCAGGTGTAGGTCATATACGGCTCACAAATTTTTTCAAGGAGCGTTGCCCCAACCGGGGTATGCGGAACCGGCAACCCCAATGTCTGAAGAATCAGAGAGATAAATAATATCGGATGTTCCATAACCTATTCACTCCTCAAACTTTGTTCAGCGTCCAGCATCTGCCTGCGCTTAAGCCAATAATGACAATACTAACCACAACTGTGACACAACCCAAAATCAACCCGATCACATTGATGGAGATATGGTTGGCAATTACAAATAAAAGCAGTCCGACAACGATCAGTCGAGCAAAGGTCCGCAGGAAAAATCTGGTCTTTTCACTGGCAATAACGACAGTTTCCACGGTTTGACTCAAACTCACCTTGTGTATAAGTCGCCGGGCATCCCGTTTCAATAACAGGAAACTGCCATTAACCAGTATTGCCCCAATCAAAAGCGACTGTGCAAAGGACCAGTCGACGATCATCCAGCTTCCCACCACCAGCAGCAGCGTCAGGATCGCACTGCAAACCGTGATGCGGGTAAGCAGATACGTAGCGTCTTCTGGCTCTCTGGAACAGGTTTGATTACTCATCTTCTATCTTCTTGGTCAAATCCCAAAGTCCTTTAAATCCAGCGGCAATCCCGAAACCTAAAAAAATAAACGTCAGGGATGGAGCGGTTTTTCCTGCAAATACTTTGTGGTCAAGCAGCCAGCCCATGCCAAAACCGATCAGGATGGAAAACACAAATGACATTCCGGCCTGACTGTAGACCGCCAACT
>JAAYDD010000353.1 GCA_012729435.1 Desulfobulbus sp. | reverse complement strand
TCTGATCAATGAACAGCTCATCTGACAGTTTTCTTAGCAAAAGAAGCTGTCAGATGAGAATGAACTTAGACCGGTGAGCAGCTGACCGGCCAGACGTGAAATGTCTTCCCCGGCTTGTGCCCCACACCGCAGGCCCCCTTATCAAGGTAAAGAACCCAGGCCCAATCGGTTTCAAAGTAGCTGGTTGTTGATGACCAGTATCCTGTCTGTATTCCCGTGAAAGGATGGTCAGCCGGTAAAGCCGGTGCGCTGGCGTCACAGTCAACAAGCGAAGCCAGCTCATTGATTGTCGGCAGGCGCCAATGGAAATGAACAGTTTTCGTTTTTCGGTTCCACTGCGCAATGCACTCAAGCGCCCGCTGCCAGTCAACGGCCCTTCCTGTTATATCAGCATGTTTGAGCCAGAAGAGATGAGTCAGTCGGTCGTAAACCACCTCGTCAATGACGGTGAAACGTGGGTTTGGCCACAGACTGCCCATCTTTGTCTCCCCGTCCTGTCCGGTACCGGCACAATCAATGATCTTCCCGTCTTCTGCAAAACACCGATGCTGACCGGTTAAAGGAAGAATCCCATTTCCTTTTCCCCGAACCGGCCAAAAGAGATAGCCCTGATCTTTACGCCCGTAAAACATACGTGCCCCTTCAAGATGCACCGCCCAGGCATAGGCCGGCTGGATGACTGCTGTGGTTGACGACCAGTACCAGCCCAGAAAGAAATTCTGAAAAGGGTGTTGTTCCGGAAGAGCCGGTTTTTTTGTCTGATAGCTGACAAGGCTGCGCAGTTCGTTACGGTTTGGCAGCCGCCAGTCGTTGTATCCGCCATACTGGTGCTGATTAAGGCCACAGATGTGGGAGAAAGCCTCCATCCAGGTACAGGGGAATTCTCCGGGGTTGGCGTTTTGTGTCCAGTACAGACCCGTGGCATGGTCAAGAACGGTCTCTCCCTGGACTTCAAAACGGACCTCCGGCCATGGAACACCGCTGCCAGCCTCTGCATCATGGCCGCTGTTCTGACAGTCAATTTCCTGACCATTTTGGTCATAACACCGGGTCTGCCCGGTGTGCAGAATATGGTGGATCAGGTTTTTTACTGATTGGTCAGACACTGTTCAGGTTATAGAGGTGGTTGGATGTTGCTGTTGGGTCAACAGATATTCTTGCAAGGCAACGGCCTGGTTGTGCTCGGTGTCCCGCGCTGAGTAAAGGAGGACCAGTCCCTGTTCCTCTGTCAGGGCGAGAAGAAAGCTGATCAGCTCTGGTTTGTTCTGCAACTCCTCCCAGTAACGGTGTTTGAACTCTTCCCATCGTTTCGGGTCATGATTAAACCATTTACGTAACTCACTGCTGGGGGCAACATCCTTTAGCCAGTGTTCGGCCTGCAGTTTTTCCTTGGAGATACCCCGGGGCCAGACGCGGTCAACCAGCACGCGTACACCCTTACTCTTATCAATGGGCTCATAGACTCGTTTGGTGGTGATGGTTGGCATACTGTTGACCTCGTCTGCTGGAGAAAATGATAGTCGGTTTTATTGGAACCCGTTTTCTTTGTGCTTCTGAGCAATGGTATCGGCCAGCTGATCTAAAGCCGCAAAAGTGGCTTGATCAGGCAGACCTTTGCAGAGAACCGGTTCCAGCACCTCGGCTTTGAGGTTACCGATCATGCCGGCCAGGGTTTCTACTGTCTTGCCGCCCCATCCATAGGAGCCGATGATAGAGATATACTGGGCCTTTGGCCGTAAAGCGTTTGCCAGAAAAGCTGCGTAGGCGGTCAGCGGGTGAGGACCGGCGAGCACCGTAGGTGTGCCTACCACTATGGTGGCGGCATCAATGAGTGCCATGGCCAGTTTACCGATATCTGTAACCGTCAGGTTGAAGAGTTCTACCTGCACGCCCCGTGCAGCCAGGGCAGCAGTGAGATGGTCAACCATTATCCGGGTACTGCCGTGCATGGAGACAAAGGGCAGTACCACCAGATTTTTGGGTGGATGGAGCACCCAGTCGCGATAGGCTTCAACAATCCAGTCAGGTTCATTGTAAACCTGACCGTGACTCGGGGCGATGATATCCACTGGAAGGTCAGCGAGCTTCTCAAGATTTTTGGAGATGATTGCCCGGAAGGGAAGCATGATCTCCCCGAAATAACGCTTGGCTGCTTCGTAAACCCGCGCCTTATCCTGTACATAGAGCTCGCTGGCGGCAATATGGGAGCCGAAAAAATCACAGCTGAATAAAATTTTATCCTCCTCCAGATAGGAAACCATGGTTTCCGGCCAGTGCACCCAGGGAGTATGGATAAAGCGCAGGGTCTTGTCTCCCAACGACAGGGTCTCTCCATCTGCCACCGTGACCAGAACTTCTTCTGCGAGATGGAGATGGTCCATAAGAAGCGTCTTTCCCCTTGGGGTGGTGAGTACCTTGGCCTGCGGATATCGTTCCAGCAGAAGAGGAATAGTGCCGGAATGATCCTGCTCTGTATGATGTGAGATAATGAAATCGATTTTGGTGATGCCTTCCAGCTGATCGAGCAGCGTATCGGTCATGGATGGATCGACCGCATCAAGAAGGGCGGTCTTTTCACTTCCTTCGATGAGGTAGGCATTGTAGGAAGTACCGTCGGGCAGCGGAACCAGGGAGTCAAAAAGGCGCCGGTCCCAGTCAACTGCGCCCAGCCAGTAAATGTTTTCTCTGATCTTTCTTTTTTCCATAAAACACCTCTTGTTTTAGTTAGGATATAAAGTGAGTGGACTGTTCACCTTGAACGATCATCTGGTGTACACGGTTTAACATGGTACATCCCGGTCTCTTGAAAGTAACTTTATCTTTTCACCCAGCGTGCGGGGTGAGTTTGCTCTGGCAGTCTGCGAGCTGTTTTTTTAAGGCCTTCTCTTTGTTCCAGCGTGCGGTGACATCCCGCATGACAGATGCGCATCCGTCAATTTTACCGTTTTCATTACGCAGCAGAACAATACTGAATTCCAGTGAAATACGGGAGCCGTCTTTGTGCATGCCCGGTGAGGTCAGCATGTCAGTCGTATATTTCGTCTGCCCGGTCTCCATGACCCGATAGTAACCGTCCCAATGACGCGCCCGCAGATTTTCCGGAATGATGATATCAAGGGACTGCCCCAATGCCTCGGCAGCTGAATAACCGAACATACGTTCCGCTCCGGTATTCCAATAAAGAATTTTGCCTTCCCGGTCGGTAACAAGGATTGCATCGGGGGAATTTTCGATCAGTTGCTGGAGTTGTCTGTCCATGTCGTATCCTTTAGGCAAGTGTGAGGGTTAGAGGTCTGCAGCCTTGGGAAAAAGGATGTTGTTTTCAAGATGCACGTGTTTGTGAAGATCTTCTTCAAACTCCATGAGTTTTTGATAGGTTACCCGAAAGGTGTTGCACGCGTCTTCAGGAACAGCAAAGTTTCCGGCAAGATGACGGATTGTATGAACCGCATCACCTATGGCTTCATGTTCCTGGTAGAGATTTTTCAAAGAGGTACGGATCAGGTGCTGATCCGCTGCTTCAGGTGCCGCGCCGGCTGTCCGAGCGGCTTCTGCTCGTTTGACAGCCGGGAAAAAAAACTCCTCCTCCTCTTTGAGATGAACTGCCATGTCTGCAGCTACTTTTGTAAAAAGTGCTGATATTTCAAGAAGCTCAGGATGGTTTTTTCCGTGGACCTCTGCAGTCTTTTTGGCATAAGCAACGATTTGATCATCATTTTCCTTGAGATAGACATGATGGGTGTTGACAATATAATCAGCGAGAAAGGAAAGCGACCATGCACCATAATTCGGACTCCGTTCGTCGGCCTTCTCTTGTACGGCCTGCAGTTCCTGGATAATCTGAGCCAAATCCAATCCTTTTTCAGCACAGATGGTGACAAGCGGTATATTGCCGCCACAGCAGAAATCTATATCGTGGGCTGTGAAAACCTGGGCTGTTCTGTAATCGGCTGTGACGATTTCGCCCACCGTTGCATTTCTGAGGGTAGAGAGTTCCATAGGCAGTTCCTGATCGGCTGATAAAATGATGAGGCCACCCCTGCCGGACGAGTGCAGTCCGGCAAGGGGAGAAGATTATTGGTTTTGGCTGTTACCCCAGTATGGTTTTGAGGTCGTTTTCCGGTGTATCGATCGGTTTGATATCAAAGGTCTTCACCAGAAACTCCAGTACATCCGGGCTGACAAAGGCAGGCAGCGACGGCCCGAGCCGGATGTCC
>JAAYDD010000026.1 GCA_012729435.1 Desulfobulbus sp. | reverse complement strand
GACCGTCTGGTGAAGGAAAAACTCCGCGTCAGGCACTACACGCGTTATATGGACGACCTGGTGCTGCTGCACCCTGACAAGGCCTTTCTCCGCCAGTGTCTGGGCGCAATGCGGAAGCTGCTGCAGGAGGGGCTTCGGCTGGAGTTCAACGAGAAAACCCAGATCTCCCCCATCCGTTCAGGTGTGGAGTACCTGGGGTTCCGTTTTTCGCTCACCGGAACCGGCAAAGTGATCCGCAGGCTGAAGACGGGGACTAAAATGCGCTTCAAACACAAGCTGAAGCGTATGTCGGAGGAATACCGGGCGGGCGTCCTGTCCTGGGAGGATATCAAACAGGTGCTGTGCAGCTACCACGGCTACTTCGCCAAAGGGCATTGCTGGCACATGCATGGGAAGGCACTGGGGAGTTTCGTGCTCACAAAAGGCGCGCCTCAGGCTGAGGACAAGGATTACTCCAATATGGGTACTGACAAATTAAGTCCGCAACTTCCAATTTTGTTTACCCTGTCGTGCTAGAGTGTCCACTTTCAGCGTTTCTGCACAAATGAAATGTCCACACCCCGGGATCCCACCCTCATCGCCCATCCACTAAAACGAGCAAAACATATCGAAATTCTAAACTCTTGCACGGCTCTTTCTATACTATTGCACGGCACCCCCATACTATTACACGGCGCTCAGAAGGGGGTTGCATTTTTTTGAGCCGGGTAGCAGGGTGAAATCTTGGAATTGAAAAGTAGGCTAATTTGTATCGCTTGAAATTGAAATCTTCAGACCGGTGGCCTGATAAATGCAAGAATTTCGTAAATTGTCAGTTTTACAAGCAGAAGAAATGTCAGTCTTGGAAAAAGGGGATTTTTCCGGGCTTTAGTTTTCCTGCTTGGACCATAACAAAAATAAAGCAGCCAACGGATGATCACGTAATAAGGGAAAACCGTTGGTTGCTTTCTTTTTCCCGATAATAGCAAGTTACAATCAAAAAAGGGACAGTTAATCCCTTTCAGCCACATTGGTGTTTGGCAACCATATATAGCAAAGGATCCTTAACCGCTCCAAGTCACTTTTTCCCAGTGTAAAAAAAGACTTGGAGGTATCGGTATGTCCGATTATAGAAAAAGCGACTATGCCATAAACCGCAATAGGACTGGCATTATCTATCGTTTTGCGAAATCTATTGTAGAGATAGACTTGCATGATTTTCTTCAATCTTCTCCGGAACTGACTGAACAAGATTTTCGCTATTGGAAACAGATATCCGATGAAATGTACCTGGAAGAAAAACGGGCAAATTGGCGAGAAAGCAACAGAAACATTTGTCTGCAGTGCACCTTGAAAGATGCAGCACTGATGGTTCAGTCAGCAGAAGAAAGCTACATTCAAGGGCTTGAAGAAGACAAAATCAACGCTCGAAGGAAAAAGCAGTTGTCTTTTGCGAAGCAGGCAATCAATTCTCTTAGCACCATTCAACGCCGCCGTTATATTCTTCATGTTGTTCATCAGCTTAGTTACCGCGAAATTGCGCGAATCGAAGGTGTATCTCCTCAGAGCGTGCACCGTTCAGTTCAAGAGGCAAAAGTGAAAATCAGAACAACACTGGAAAAACAAAACAAAAACAATGAAACGGGGTGACAAAAGGCGTGTTTTCACAAGATAGGTGAAGGGTAAAAAATGTAGCCCACCATCTAGGCTGTTGTAACCAATGATGAACGGCCAACTGACTCTTCACCGTACCTTGACAAGTAAACACACATTCATCAGAAACATTCTGCTGCGGACGTTGAGAAAGCGTCAGCCACATCAGCGGTACGCCATGACCCGCTTATATTAGGCGAGCGAGAAATACCGGCAGTAAATATCGGGTTGCTACCGATAATGGCCATGAGGCGCAGCAAGGATAATGATACTCCTGTCCAGCCACAGGTCGAGCGTGATAAAACCGTCGCAACCAATGGGGGCAGCTCGGAGAGAACCTCGGAGGGGTGAGATTCCCGT
>JAAYDD010000352.1 GCA_012729435.1 Desulfobulbus sp. | reverse complement strand
CAATCTTCTCCCTCTGCTCTTGCTGGCGGTATTCTTTGTTAAGGGAGTCTTCTATTTTCTCTACTCCTATTTTTTGGAGATGGCCGGACAGTGTGTCATTAGAGATCTGAGGACGAGATTGTACAGTCACATAATCGATCAGCCGCTCAGCTTTTTCCATAAGACCTCGACCGGGGAGCTGATATCCCGGGTCATTAATGATGTGAGTATTGTTCAAAGTTGCGTTTCGTATACGTTGATCCGCTCTTTACGCGATCTCTTTTCTGTCATTGGCCTGCTCGGGGTCATCTTTTATATGGACTGGCGTCTTGCTCTCGTCACCATGGTGTTTTTGCCGGCCGCCGGTGTGCCCATTGTTGTGTTTGGCCGGAAATTCAGAAAAATCAGTACAAACTATCAGGAGAAACTTGGAGAAGCGACCAACCAGCTGCATGAAACCATAACCGGCGTCAGCATTGTGAAGGCTTTTTGCATGGAGTCGTACGAGAAAAAGCGTTTTGCCGGTCGAGCACAAAATATCCTGAAGATCCTCCTTTCAGAGACCTGGTACAACAGTTTGTCCCACCCGAGTGTGGAGCTGCTTGCCGGTGTTGGAATGGCCTTTATTATCTGGTTCGGCGGCGGTCAGGTTCTGCAGGGCCACTCGACACCCGGCGCGTTCATGGCTTTTTTCACTGCGTTACTTATGCTGTATGAGCCGATCAAAGGTGTAAGCAAGGTAAACGCAACTATTCAGCAGGGTCTTGCCGCTGCTGATCGTATCTTCACACTTCTTGATGTCCGTTCCCTGATCGTGGACAGTATCGATGCCAAGACAATGCCCCCGTTTCAGCGGAGTATTGAGTTTGACCGGGTGACGTTCTGTTATGAGAATGATGTTCAGGTACTCCGTCAGCTCACCTTCCGTGTGAACCGGGGAGAAGTGCTCGCAGTGGTCGGACCGAGCGGCGGCGGGAAAACTACTCTGACCAATCTGCTGCTTCGTTTTTATGATGTGACAGACGGTCGGCTTCTGATTGACGGTGTTGATATCCGCCGATTCAGTTTGAACTCCCTGAGGCGGCAGATGGCGCTGGTGACCCAGCAGACCATCCTGTTCAACGATACTGTACGCAATAACATCACGTACGGCCGGGAAGGCTGTACTGAAGAGGAGGTTGTGGCCGCGGCCCGGGCCGCAAATGCACTTGACTTTATCATGGCCATGCCGTCCGGGTTTGAGACGGTGATCGGCGAGTCAGGGACCAGGTTGTCCGGAGGACAACGGCAACGGCTCTCGATTGCCCGTGCAATTCTCAAGGATGCTCCCATTCTTATCCTGGACGAGGCAACTTCTGCCCTTGATAACGAGTCGGAACGTGAGGTGCAGCAGGCTCTGGAGAATCTCATGCACAACCGGACCACCATTGTGATCGCTCACCGGCTGTCCACCATCCAGAATGCGGACCGGATCATTGTACTCAGGGACGGAGAGCTGGTCGAAGAGGGAACACATAAAGAGCTCCTTGCTCTGGAAGGAGAGTACAGCAGTCTGTACCGTCTCCAGTTCTCCGAAGGAGTATAAGCTGAACACTGTTGCCGCAGACGCGCTTGTTTTAGGATTTTCACGTATTAAGATGGATTCCGGTGACGTTTCACCCCGGAAGATAGTATGACGACAAGGATCTCTTCTTGCATCCCGGGCTTTGGCCGATATGTGCCATCATCCCTGTGGCCGATTGCAGCGGTACTGGCTATCGGTCTGGCTGTCCGGCTGATCGCCCTGGCACAGGTCACCATCATCAACCCTGACGGCATATTCTATATCAGTCAGGCCAAGGCGATATGGAGCGGGCAGTGGGATCTGGTTAACCTGTGTCAGCTCTCTTATGTTTCTTTGTATCCCTTTCTTATTGCACTTGGCTATTACATCGTTCCGGACTGGATACTAAGCGGCCAGTTGGTTGCTCTTGTCTGCAGCATGGGTATGCTGTTTATCCTCTACCAGCTTGTACGCCTGTTTTTTAACGAGATCGTCAGCAGTCTGACCATACTGTTGCTTGCCGTCACTCCGATCTTTGTACGCTACAGTGTTGATGTCATGCGCGACGCTCTTTTTTGGTTCTTGTTTTCTCTTGCGCTCTGGCTGTTTGTTCAGCACATGCGCAAAAAGACCGGTTCCGGATATGTATACTGGCTGCTCACCGGCAGCAGCACTGCAATCCTGCTGGCCTCCTGGAGCCGGATTGAAGCCATAGTTCTGTTGCCGGTGTCACTGCTCTTTTTATGCGTACACTGGGAAAATGGCAGACTGAAGAGACTGCTGGCATTCCTGATGCCGGTTGTCTGTGCAGGCCTGTTCGGGTTGCTTGTTGCCCTGATAAGTGACCGGGATATTTTTGCACTGGTACGAGTAGATGAGATCTTCCGGAAGTTTTCAGAACCGTTCCAGTCGTATAAGACTCTCCGTCTTGAGCTCAAACAACTTGCCGGCGGATATGGATTCTCATTGCTCGGCAACTATCTGGAGAGCAGTTATCATACTGTCTGGCTGACGGCACTGGGTATTCTGGTGAGTAATGCAGGGGAAGCATTTTTTTATCCGTATCTGGTTTTTTACATTGCCGGCTGGAAAGAGGGAATTCACCGGGTACGATCCTCGCCCCAGTATCAGTATATGTTTTTACTGTTGGCATGCTCTTTTGTTGTTCTGTTTGTTCATACGCAGCATTATTGGGTTGCCACCTATCGTTTCATGACGCTTCTTATTTTTCCTTCGTGCGTACTTGCCGGTCTGGGAGTAGAGAGGATATACGGATTTTTGATGCGGGTATGCAAATTGACTGGCGTCAAAGCAGGAGTTTTACTTGCGCTTGCCATAGTGGCGGTGAGCCTGAGCAAAAACATTCAAAAGATTGAAGACGATAAGAGGGTTTACGTACGCATCGGCTCAACAATCGCCTCTT
>JAAYDD010000351.1 GCA_012729435.1 Desulfobulbus sp. | reverse complement strand
CCGGAGAAAACAGAGAATCAGGGGCCAAACAGAGAAAGAAAGGCGGGAAGATGGGGAGAATCGATGGTGCGGAGAGGTGCTTTGGAAAGATGTGAAACGGGCGCAAACCCTTTAGAAGCAAGGGGAAAAAGAAAACCCGTCACCCCGGAGAATGACCCCAGAGAGACGGGTTTGTCTTTTCTAAATGGTGGAGGCGCCGGGAGTTGAACCCGGGTCCGGAAATTCTCCCCTTAAGTCTCTACATGCATAGTTCCGGGATTGAATCTCACATCCGCGTCTCTCCCGAAACAGAGATATTCGGATGCCAGCCTGAAGATCTCGCCGGCCGTGCCCAGGCGCTCACGGACAGCCAGCCTGTGGAGTCGACGCTCCGGATCCGGTTCTACAGGCGAAAACCGGTGGAACGGCACGGCAGATTAAGCTGCCAGTGCGTAGTTATAATCGTCTGCGATTATATTTAATTCCGCCAGTTTAACGAGCTGACAGAAAACTCGGCATGCAACATTAAGCTTTGATATCCCCGTCGAAGCCGTTTCGCCCCCCATAGCATGTGTTCTTGTGTGGTGTCTGGCCGATCAGCCGCCCGCAGCGGACCGGTCATCCGCTGTTTCGCATGGATCGTTTTATTTCCAGGTTCGTCTGCTTCTCTTTCAGAGCAGCGCGTTTATCGTAGAGTTTTTTTCCTTTGGCCAGGGCCATCTCGACCTTGGCTCTGCCGTTCTCAATAAAGTAAATCTTCAATGGTATCAGTGCAATGCCTTTTTCGTGGAGTTTGCCGATCAGCTTGCGGATCTCGTGACGATGCAGCAGGAGTTTCCGGGCGCGAAGCGGATCCTGCTCAACATGCGTCGCATAGGAGTAGGGCGAGATGTGCACGTTGTACAGGAAGACCTCACCGCCCTTGAGCTGGGCGTAGCCGTCACGGAGATTGACCCTGCCGGCCCGCAGCGACTTCACCTCAGGGCCACTGAGTACAATACCGGCCTCAAAGGTCTGCTCAATGGCATAGTCGTGAAAGGCCTTTTTGTTTTTACTGACGATCTTCTGTCCCATATGCTCTGCACTGTTTCTGGTTACTAATCAGCAATACTATAGGTCGGATCCGGGGAAGCGCCAGTGAAAAATCAGATGGTTTCCGTTTCTCCGGTGACACGAAGCGCCTCCTCCACCGTGGTCAGTCCGGCCTGTACCTTGCGCCAGGCATCCTCGCGCAGTGTGGTCATGCCTTCACGGATGGCGATCTGCCGGAGCTCCGAGCCGTTCGCCTTGGCAGCGATCAGTTTTTTAAGCTGTTCAGACATCGGAAAAACTTCAAAGATACCCATCCGGCCCAGGTAGCCGGTATTCCGGCACTGGAGACAGCCTTTGCCCCGTTTCAGCTCAATCTGATCACCGCGGCCGGCGGCAACGGGAAAGCCGAGTTTCCGCAGCTCGGCACTGTTCACTGTGTATGGTTCCAGACAGTACGGGCAGTTGCGCCGAACGAGCCGCTGGGCCAGGGCTCCGAGCATGGTGGAGGCAATGAGAAAGGGTTCGAGCCCGAGATCCTCCAGACGGATGATGGTGGAAACCGCATCGTTCGTGTGCAGCGTGGAGAAGACGAGATGGCCGGTCAGGGCGGCCTGGACCGCGTAGGTGGCGGTTTCCAGGTCGCGGATCTCTCCGATCATGATGATGTCCGGATCCTGGCGGAGGATGTTGCGCAGAATGGATGAAAAGGTGACGTCGATCTGCTGCTGGACCGCGATCTGGTTGAACTCCTCGTACACCATCTCAACCGGATCCTCGATGGTGACGATATTGATCTCCGGAGAGGCGATCTGTTTGAGGGTTGAGTAGAGGGTTGTTGATTTGCCGCTGCCCGTGGGACCGGTCACCAGGACTATGCCGTGGGCGGCGTTCATGAAGCTGTTGTAGACGAGACGGTCGCGCCGGGAAAAACCGAGGTCGTCGAGCTGCTGAAAGATGACCTCCGGGTTGAGGATACGCATGACCGTCTTCTCGCCAAAGGCCACCGGCACCGTGGAGACCCGGATTTCCGCCTCCTGGCTTTCCTCCTGACGACCGATCTTGATACGGCCGTCCTGGGGCCTTCGTTTTTCAGCGATATCCAGTCGGGCCAGCCCCTTGATCCGCGAGGTGATGGCAGAGTGAACCGCCTTGGGCAGCTTGTAAATGGTGTGGAGGATTCCGTCGATGCGAAAACGGACCAGACAGGTGTCCCGTTTCGGCTCGATGTGGATGTCGCTGGCCCGCTGCTCCAGGGCGTAGCTGAACAGATGGTTCACTGCGGCCTTGATGTGCTGATCAGTGGAGCTCAGTTCTCTGGTCGAGGCGAGGCGCACGTACTGTTCGAGGTTGCCGATATCCACGGCGGTGGAGACACTGGTCGTGCCGAACTGGGATTCAGCCGCAGTGATGGAACGCTGGAAGCCGAAGAATTCGGCGAGAATTTTGCGGATATCACTGCGTGTTGACAGGTACGGACGGACCTTCACCTGATTGGCGTGTTCAATATCCTCAAACACTGACTGGCTGTCCGGATGATAGCTGACAACCTCAAGGATCCCGTTCTGCATGCCGATCGGCAGGATCAGGTGACTCACCGCAAAAGACCTCGGAATGGTCTTTGTCACAGTGTCCATGTCCAGTTCCAGCGGATCGAGTTTTTTAAACGGGATGTTCAGACCCCTGGCAACGGCCCGCATGATGGTTTCCTCAGTGAGCGGCCCCTGCTGGACATCGGGGTTCTCCAGTCCGAGGGAGACAATAATGTCAACAAGATCCGGAAACCCCTTGACCTGCCTGTTGCGATCCTCCTGACGGCGGCCGCCGAACTGTTTTAAGAGTTTCTGGCGCTGTTTCCCCTGCTGGAGGAGAACAAGCCGACGCTGTTCAGGGGAAAGGATGTGCTGTTTGACAAGAAGGTCGAGAAGGGCTTCGCTGTTGAGAAATGACATGTCTTTATCGGATGCGGATGGAGCGGGAGGTTGACTGATACGTAGTTATTTTCTCTCGTCGCCCCGCCGAATGCAAGGTTTTTCCCGGCAGAAGAAGAGGGGAGGCTGTTCAGGCCGGGTTTGGCCGGCTGTACTGCGGAAAGAAGGTCTCTTGTCAGTTGGGCCAGCCGTGGGCCCCTATGAGATCCACAAAGCGGACACGCTCGATGGTTGTTATTTTGATGTCGCCATCGCGTTTATCCGCCACCTGCAGCTCCTGTACCTCCTGCCCGCCGACCGGCATGATGAGACGACCGGGATCCGCCAGTTGATCGATGAGGGGTGCGGGTATGCGGGGACCGCCGGCGGTCACGATGATCCGGTCAAAGGGTGCTTCCGAAGGCCAGCCCTCGGTGCCGTCGTCAATCCGGGAGACGATGTTGTAGTAGCGCAGCCGGTCGAAGATCTTGCGTGCCCTGCTGACAAGGGCATCCAGCCGCTCCACGGTGTAGACCTTCTCGCAGAGCCGGGAGAGAACGGCGGCATGGTAACCGGAACCGGTGCCGATTTCCAGGATTCTCTCAGATCCGGTGAGCTGCAGGGCCATGGTCATCAGCGCGACGATGTAGGGCTGGGAGATGGTCTGGCCGCTGCCGATGGGCAGGGGAAAGTCGCTGTATGCCTGCGACTGGATGGCATCCTCAACAAAAAGATGCCGCGGCACTGTCCGCATGGCGTCAAGAACCCGCTGATCGGTTATGCCCCGGGGAATGAGCTGTTCCTCGATCATCCGTTCCCGGTTGATGTCAAAGACGGTGAGCGGGTTCACTGAAGTTCCTGATCCCAGGTGTAATCTTCGAGCCACTTGCGGTCTGACTCGTCGTGGTTGCGGAAATCACAACTGGTGACCACGTCGTTGGTGATGGTGAGAATGATCATCTCATACCCTTTGGGGCTGGTCAGCGAACCGAGCAGCGGCATGGTCCCGAACATCCCGGGTCGGCTCTCATAGTAGAGAAATTCACTGACTCCGGGCGCCACCTCGCGCCGGGCGTCGGGTTCTCCCAGATACTTCTGCACCTCTTTAACCGTGGTCTGTCCGGGTTTGATCAGGGCGGCATCGGAGGCAAGGTGACGGATCTGTTTTGTATAGCAGCCGCCGAGAAAAAGAAGCGCCATGAAAAGTATGAGAAGGGATGAACGCATCACAGTTTCTCCAGAAGCGATTCATAGAACGGAAAAGGTTGTGTTCCTATATCGTGAACACAACCTTTTTTCAAGAGATGATACCGTGTTGACGCCGGGATGCAAAGAAAAACCGGTGTTCCGGCCATCCGCCGGTCTGCGGTTGCCCGTCGCAGGCCATAGACCCGGAACAGAGATGTCATTCGGTCTGCGAGGAGACGTCTGCAGCACGTTCCAGGATACGGTAGTTGCGGCGCACCATGATCATGGGGTCAACGAGGAGCCCTGCCTGGATCATGGCGTTGTCGTACAGCTGTTCAACAAGATCCCGGGCAAAATCAGCGTCACTTTCCCGCAGTGTTGCCAGGCGTTTGATGAGATTACTGCGCGTGTTGATCTCCATATCCTTCTTCGAGCCGATGCCGAAGGCCTCGGTCTGCCCGGACGCTTTGAGGATCCGTTCCATGGATGAGGTCATAAAGCCGTCGACATTCACGATCATGGCCGGGCTGTCCACGAGCCGGTCAGAGGTCTTCACCTCCTGAATACGCTCTCCGAGCACCTCTTTCATCCAGCGGCAGAGCGAGGTGGCCACAGCATCGGCCAGCGGCTCAACCTGCTGCTCGTCGGTTGCGGTGTCGGCCGGAGCTTCCGTGCTCTCCGGCAGGCTGAGATCGGCACGGTCAGCGGAAACGAGTTTTTTGCCGTCATACTCGCCCAGATGATTGAGGACAAAGTCGTCGATAGGATCCAAGGTATAGAAGATCTCAACACCGCGCTTTTTGAACATCTCCACATAGGGTCCGTACTCAACAGCGGCACGGCTCGGACCGTTGATAAAGTAGATCTTGTCCTGTCCCTCTTTCATCCGGCCGACGTACTCGTCAAGTGAGATCATGACACCCGGTTCGCTGGCCGAGGACTCGAAACGGAGGAGCTTGGCGAGATCAGTGCGGTGTTCAAAGTCACTCGTCATCCCCTCTTTGATGAAGATGCCGAATGTTTTCCAGAATTCAAGGTACTTGCCGGCATCACGTTCGGCTTCCTCGGCAAAGAACCTGATGACCCGTTTTGTCAGGACCTTGCGGAGTTTGATGACCAGAGCGTTGTCCTGCAGCGACTGACGCGAGATGTTCAGCGGCAGGTCTTCCGAGTCAACCACACCTTTGAGGAAACGGAGCCATTCCGGAAGGATGTTCTCACTGTGCTGGTCGATCAGCACCTTCTGGCAGTAGAGGTTGACACCGGGTTGCATCCGGCCCATGCCGAGCACTTCAAAGTTCTCTTTGGGCACATAGACAAGGGCATTGATGGAGAGCGGGGCATCGGCGGAGAAGTGAAAGCGGTAAAACGGTTCATCAACCGCGTTGCCGATGAACTTGTAGAACTCGTTGTACTCCTCATCGGTGATCTCGGCTTTGGAGCGGGACCAGATCGCCTGGACGGTGTTGACCTTTTTTCCCTCGACCTTGACAGGGAAGGGAACGAAGGTGGAGTACTGCTGAATGATCCGTTCAATGGTGAACTTGGAGGCATAGGTGTGGGCATCGTCTTTCAGTTCGATGATGATCCGTGTGCCGCGGTGCAGGCCGGGACAGGGGCCGATGGTGTAGGAGCCGCCGCCGTCGGAGCTCCACTCCCATCCCTCTGAGCCGTCCCAGGAGCGGGTCTGCACCCGGACGTTCTTTGCCGCCATGAACACCGAGTAGAAGCCGACACCGAACTGGCCGATGAGGTTGACGTCTTTTTTGGCGGCTTCAGCGAGCTGTTCAAAGAAGTGCTGGGAGCCGGAGTGGGCAATGGTCCCGAGGTTGGTCTCAAGTTCCTCCCTTGTCATACCGATGCCGGTGTCGGTGATGGTAAGGGTGTGGTTTTTATCGTCACAGTCAATGGTGATCTCAAGGGGGACGTGGCTGTCAAATTCGATCTTTTCCAGGAGGCTCTGATGACGGAATTTCTCCAGAGCATCCGCGGCGTTGGAGACCAGCTCGCGGACAAAGATGTCGCGCTCGGTATAGAGTGAGTTGATGACGATATCGAGAACCTTTCTGGTCTCCGCCTGAAACTGCTTGGTTTCAACCTGTGTTGCTGTCATGGGTGGTGTTCCTCAAAGTACATAAAAAAATAAGTGTGTTTATGGCCGGCCGGCACACGTTTTTGTGATAATACCAGGCAGATAAAGAGGCTTTCTTTTATCCGGGCAACATGGTAAGCACGAATGATTCTCTGTCAAGACAGGGCCTCTGCCCATGCAATGAGTCTTTCAGCTTCTCTGCCTGTATGAAATCGACCTCGTATGACCTCTGCATTGTCGGTGCCGGAATCTCCGGTTTGAGCGCGGCAACCTTTGCCCGGGCGCTTTGCCCGGATCTGGAGCTGTTCATCCTCGAACAGGCGGACAGGCCGGGAGGTGCCATCGCCTCCTACAGCGACGGCGGCTATCTTGCCGAGTGGGGAGCGCACGGTTTTCTTGACAACTGCGCGGAAAGCCGGGAGCTGATCAGGCTGGCCGGTCTGGAAAAAGAGGTCGTAACCGCACCTCTGGCCGAGTTTGTCCGCTACCTCTGTCTCAACGGACGGCTGGAGTGTATTCCGCAAAAGCCGCTGGCGGTCGTCCGCCGGCCGCTCATTTCCTGGGGCGCGAAGCTGCGGGTCCTGGCAGATGTGTGGAAGAGGCCGCTTAAAGGGGAGCCCTCAGTGTCCGACTGGGTGGCGCATCGGTTCGGGGCGGCACTCCTCCCCTTTGCCGATGCCGTTTTCACCGGAACCTATGCCGGTGATATCGAACGGCTGCGGATCGATGCGGTTATGCCCGGTGTCCGGGAGACGGAACGGCGCCACGGTTCGGTTATCCGTGGCATGCTGGCAAAGATGCGGACCGCGGGTAGGGAAAAGCGTGCCAAAAGGGGGCTGCCGTCCATGATCAGCTTCAACGGCGGCATGGCTGCACTGCCCCGTTGTCTGGCGGAAAACCTGACCGGGATGATCGGGTACCGGACGTCTGTCCAGGAGGTGATCCGGCAGCCGGACGGCTGGCTCGTTCACAGCAACCGGGGCCGGCTGCACTGCCGGAAACTTCTCCTCGCTCTTCCGGTCAACACGTCTTTGCAGCTGCTGGACGCGGCGTTGCCCGTGATGCCGCCCCCCATCTCCGCCATTCCGGAGGCGCGGATCTTATCCGTACTGCTCGGCTTTGACTCCCGGGCAGAGATCCCCCATGGTTTCGGGTATCTCGCGCCGGAGACGGAACAGCGCTTCACCCTGGGGGCCCTGTTCTCCTCGCACATGTTTCCCGGCCGGGCCCCGGCCGGCTGTCAGCTGGTGGAAGCCCTGGTCGGGGGCCGCCGTCATCCGGAGCGATTGCATTTGGGGGACGATGAACTGATTGATGCGGTGTATCATGATCTCAGTCAGCTCATGGAACTGACACCCCCGGTTTACAGTGCGGTTTTACGGCCGTCATCGGGAATCCCGCAGCTGGAGCACGGCTATACCGGACTGTTGCGGTGGCGGCAGTCAGTGCACACCACCCATGCTGATCTGCGCTGTTGCGGGTTCGGGTGGCGGGGTATCGGTATCAACGATATGATCAGGGAGGCTCGTCAGTCTGTGGCCGCACTTGTGGATGAGGGCCGGGCAGAGCAGTCTCCTGAGGTGAAAAAGATCTACTTCTGATGCCGCCGCCTCCTGTCAGCCGCACTGGAGGCAATACGGCAGCCGTGGTCTACCGTTTGAGCTGGGCGGTCAGAATCTCGATCTGCTGACGGACCGATGCCTGCTGGCGCATCTCCCTGGTGATGGTTTTGATGGCGTGAAGAACCGTTGAGTGATCACGGTTGTAGAGGCAGCCGATATCAGCAAGGGACTGGTTGGTGAACTTGCGCGTCAGGTACATGGCCATCTGCCTGGGAAAGGTGATGGTCCGTTTTCGGGAGCGTGAACAGAGATCATCGACGCTGACCCGGAACTGACGGCCGACAAGATCACGAATGCTTTCCGCTGTCACCTCTGCTGTGCCGCCGGTCAGTCCGAAGACCACGTCACGGATTATGTCGCTGTCCGGTCCTGTTTTCCGCATACAGCACTGTGCCTTGATACCGATTATGGCGTTTTCAATGCGGCGCACGTCTCCTCTGAGGTGCTCGGCGATAAATCCGACCTGATCGTCTGGAATGGACAGACCGTGCAGGCTCATCTTGTGGCGGATGATCCGTGTCCGTGTTTCAAAATCAGGCGATGTGATACCGGTGACCAGTCCTGAGGCGATACGGCTGCGGAAGTCCTCGTCAAAGTCCGTCAGTTTGTTGTGGGGGACGGCAGACGTGAGGATTACCCGGCGTCCTGATTTGATGAGATAGTCGAGGATGGTGTTGAGTTCTTCCTGTGTCTTTGCCTTACCTGTCAGCGTGTGGATGTCTTCCACCAGCAGCATGTCGCAGTTGCTGACATATTTTCTGGAAAAGAGCTCCATGGATTTTGCCCGGATGTTCTTCACCATGTCAGCGGCGAACTGCTGGGCCGTCAGATAGTGGATGCGGGTGGAAGGGGCGGTCTGCAGCACCTGATGGACCACAGCCTGGGTGAGATGGCTTTTGCCGAGCCCGGTACTGCTGTTCATAAAAAGACAGTTCCCGAAGGTCTTCTCACCGGCGGCCAGCGCCTTGCAGGCAGATCCGGCCAGAAGGTTTGATTCACCCATCATGAACTGATCAAAGGTAAAGGCCGGATGGAGGGAACGCAACTTCGGAGCCGGGGCCGTACCCGGCAGCAGGAGCTGACCTCCTCTGCCATTTTCAAAGTCCGGAATTTGCGGCGTGGCGACAAGAAGACGAACATCCGTGAACTGTCCGATCTCCAGAGCGGCACGGCGGATGTGTTCAAGATACCGATCTGCGACCCAGGCGCAGAAAAAACGATCCGGCCCGGTGAGGGTGAGGACCTCTCCTTCCTGGTGTTGGCACTGAATCGGGTTGATCCATAAGTTCAGTTCGCTCTCTGACAAGAGACCGTGCAGGGATTTCTTGATCGCATTCCACATCATAAAAGCTCTTCCTTTCTGAGACAACTCGGCTGCTGAAAATTTCCGGTCTGTTGAGTGGGCTCTGGTCTACCGAAAAACCACTTTCCGGTCAAAAGCGATTTATCCTGATTTTACCTCCAAAATGACTCTGTTCTGTCAGTATGAAAAGTTCCAGCCGAGATCAGGCTTTCCGGCGCCTGCGGTGTCTAACCGGTGCAGATAGCGTCGAAATTGAGAGACGTTAAACTATTTCTCGTGAAATCATATTGTTATCGTGGTATTCGGAAAGTTATCAACAGTCTGTCAACAAAGAGATATCCGCGGAGAGCTTAATTTTTCTCGATTTAGCTCAATAAAGCTCTGTTTTTAGCTTAGCAGACAGAGGGGGTCATTAACCCCTTCTCATTCCATGCTTTAAGAGGAAGGAGGGGGCGAGAAAAAAAATGATCTTTTTTCGTATTGTCGTTTTTTTAATAAAAACAGGATATAAGAAAGCAGCACCTCTGGATGTGCCAGGAAAAACGAGTTTTGTAGAGGATTGTTTCGTTGGAGGACTTGCGGGGTACAACGGGACATGCATCAGGAGTGGTAATGCCTGTCTGCGGGAATCAACGCATCATTCCTTGTACCTCCGGGAGTGTGTGTTCCGGGCGGTCAGAGTGAACGCGGATGGAAGCTGCTGCCGGCGCCTGAACAGCCGGGGAAGTTCTGTCTGTTGAATTCTGATGATGCGACCCGGCGGATGTCATGAGGGCGCTTCTGATGAATCCGGCCATGAAAAGCTGTTGACTGAAGAGTTGTGATTTTCTAATAGACCACCTGAAAAGAAAAAGGGGGTAAAGGGTATGCAGGGATATGTGCAGATCTATACCGGTGACGGCAAAGGGAAAACCACTGCCGCCCTCGGTCTGGCGTTACGGGCTGCCGGAGCCGGGCTGCGTGTATATATAGGACAGCTTATCAAGAATGCCGAGTACAGTGAACTGGCCATCCTCGCCCGTCTGGCTGATCTCATCATCGTCGAGCAGCTCGGCAGGGGATGCATGCTCGTCACCACTCCGGAGCAGGCGGATATTGATGCGGCCCGTGCCGGTCTGGCAACGCTGAAGGCGGCGTTACGTTCAGGAAAGTATGACCTGGTTATTGCCGATGAGGTCAACGTGGCCTGTGCACTCGGGCTTCTTGACGAGCAGGATCTGCTTGATCTTCTTGCTGAACGGCCTCCATCAGTGGAACTTGTCCTCACCGGGCGGGGCGCACCGGCATCGGTGATAGCGAAGGCGGATCTTGTCACAGACATGCGTGCGGTCAAACACTATTACGATGAGGGTGTGCAGGCCCGTAAAGGTATTGAAGTCTAAACCGGAGGCGACGAGTGTTTGTCTGAGACTGAACACCGGGGAGAGAAACTATGGGAAAACAGGCGGCCTGTCTGGCAGTACTGGGGACCGGATCAGATGTGGGTAAGTCGATTGTCACCACCGCCCTGTGCCGGATCTTTGTCAACCGGGGGCTCCGCGTCGCTCCGTTCAAGGCACAGAACATGTCCAATAACTCTGGAGTCACGGCCGAGGGAGCGGAGATGGGACGGGCCCAGATTGTGCAGGCCGAGGCCGCGCGGATAGCACCGCACTGTGATATGAATCCGGTGCTGCTCAAGCCGGTGAGCGATGTCGGTGCCCAGGTGGTGCTCAACGGTGCGGCCTGGATTGATGCCTCTGCCCGATCCTACACGGACAAAAAAGAGTTTCTCTTTGCCGAGAGCCGGGCCGCGCTTGACCGGCTGCGGGAGAAGTATGATCTCATCATTCTTGAAGGAGCCGGCTCCTGCGCCGAGGTTAACCTGATGGCGCATGACATTGTTAACCTGCGCATGGCCGCCTACGCCGACGCTCCGGTTGTTCTCGTGGCTGATATAGACCGGGGCGGTGTGTTTGCCCAGATCGTCGGTACCCTCGCCTGTCTGTCACCGGAGGAGCAGGAGCGGATCCGCGGCTTTGTCATCAACCGGTTCCGCGGCGATCTTACCCTGTTCCAGCCCGGAATTGACTGGATCAGAGAGCGGACCGGTAAACAGGTCTTTGGTGTTCTGCCCTGGTTTAAGCATTTTCATATTGAGGCGGAGGATGCAGTGGTGATCGAGGGACCGAAACTTGCCCGGCGTACTTCTCCGGACACCGATCGACCGGCCATTGGCGTTATCCGGCTTCCGCACATCTCGAACTTCACAGACTTTGATCCCCTGGCGCAGCTGCCTGACTGCCGGCTTCTCTACCTTGAACAGCCGCAGCCGCTGGATCAGCTGCAGGCGGTCATCCTGCCCGGCTCAAAGGCCACTGCTGCAGATCTTAAATGGCTTGGGGATACCGGATGGCGGGATCATCTTCTGCGGTACACCGATGGCGGCGGGCATCTGCTGGGTATTTGCGGCGGTTATCAGATGCTCGGGACCTGGGTGCATGATCCGGACGGCATCGAAGGCCCGGCCGGCAGTATCAGGGGGTTGGGTCTGCTGCCGGTTGAGACTGTACTCAAGGCCCCGAAGACCACCACGCTCACCGCCTTTACCTGGGAGGGCATTGCCGGGTGCGGTTATGAAATTCATATGGGGCAGAGTACGTGCCCGGACCGGCGGAGTCTGCTGTGCATACAGGAGCGCAACGGCTCCCCCTGCAACGATACTGACGGGTGTATCCGTGCCGATCAGCGGGTGATGGGCACCTATATGCACGGTTTTTTCGATACCCCGGACATTACCCGGCGCTGGCTGCAGGGAATCGGGCTCGGCCGTGTGAAGGTTGATCAGCTGCACGGTCCGGCTGCCCGTGACCGGGCGTATGACCAGCTGGCCGAGCATGCTGCAACCCATCTTGACATCGGGGCAATTACCCGTTTACTGCCCCCGGAACTGCAGACCCGTCTGCAGAGCTGATTGCGGCCGGGTCGTCTCCGCTGCTGATCGGTTGTGCGACACCACCGTGTGCATGTCTTTTACCTGTGATCTGTTTTTTTACACGTGCATGGAGCCATTATGATAGAAGGACATGGCGGCAACGTTGTTGAGCTGGCCAAAGAGCTGGGCTGCCGGCCGGAAGATATTGTTGATATGAGCAGCAACATCAACCCGCTTGGTGCGTTGCCCGGGCTGATCGAGCATCTCCGGGGGCAGATGGGCCGGATTACATCACTTCCCGAAGTTGATGCACAAGGTGCTGTCCGTGCGGTTGCCGCCCTGCTTGGTGTGGACGGGCAGCGGGTTCTCGCCGGCAACGGGACAACCCAGTTCATTCACACTGCCTGTGTAGTTCTGCAAAGCAGGCGGGTGCTGATTGTTGGGCCGACCTATGCCGATTATACCGACAGTGCCCGGCTCCACGGGATCACACCTGAATTTTTCCTCACCTCTCCGGGCTGTGATTTTGCTGTGGATGTGGAGGAGCTGGGTGCTCGACTGGCCGGGGTGGACACTGTCTTTCTCTGTAATCCCAACAACCCGACAGGCCGGTTGATCTCCCATGGGGAGTTGCTTGACCTGTGTACCCGGCACCCCGGCGTCCGCTTCATCATTGATGAATCGTATCTGCCCTTTGCCGGAGACGATCAGAGCATGTGTCAGTGCGGGCTAGAAAACGTCATTGTCCTCTGGTCCGCCTCCAAGATCTTCGGCATACCGGGGTTGCGTGTCGGGTTTCTCGTGGCCGGCCCGTCTGTGATCAAACGTTTTCGCGGCCACATGCAGCCCTGGTGCGTCAACAGTCTGGCCCAGGAGGCAGTCCGCTATATCGGCGATCATCCGGAGACAGTCGCCGCCTTTATTGCCCGGACCCGCGAACACCTGGACGTTGAAAGCACACTTTTTCGGGAGCGTCTTGCCGGCGCGCCCCTGGTTGTCTACCCGAGCACCACCTCCTATCTGCTCATCCGTCTGCCAGAGGGGCACACCGCAGACTCTGTCTGCCGCGCCCTTTCTGAAAAGCGCTTTCTCATCCGTAACTGCGCCAACTTCCACGGGCTTGATGAGAGCTACATCCGCATCGCCTTGAAGGATACGACTGCAAACACTGCTGTGGCCGGGCATCTTCTGGCGCATGTTCATTCACAACCATGAGTATAATATGGAACTTGCTGGTTATCTGGCCTGGCTGACCATTCCCGCTGCCTGCTGTCTGGACGCCCTGATCGGCGATCCCCGCTGGCTGCCGCACCCGATCCGCTGGATGGGGTGGGCCATCACCAGAAGCGAGCCCCTGTGGCGTCGAAGGATTGCAGACGAGCAGCTGGCCGGTCTGGGATTTGCCGTGAGTCTGATCTTTGCATGCTGGGCGGTTGCTGCCGCGATTACGTTTCTGGCCTGGCAGATGCATGCTGTGATCGGGTTTGCGGTGGAGAGTGTACTTCTTTTCTTCTGTCTTTCAGCCCGTTCCCTCCATCGGGCAGCCATGGAGATTCGTGCCTCCCTGGCCCTGAATCAGGTTGATCAGGCCCGTTCCCAGGTGGCCATGATCGTGGGCCGGGATGTTACTCGGTACCAGGCCGATGACATAGCCCGGGCAACGGTGGAGACCGTGGCGGAGAATACGGTTGACGGCATACTGTCACCGCTCTTTTTTGCTGCCATCGGCGGTGCGCCATTGGCCCTGGCCTACAAGATGGTCAACACCCTTGACTCCATGGTCGGTTATAAAAACGAGCGTTATCTCCTGTTTGGCCGGGCTGCGGCCCGGATCGATGATGCGGCAAATTTTCTGCCGGCCCGGCTTTCACCGCTGTTGATCGCGCTGGCCGCCGCACTGGCGCCTGGGTTTACCGCACTGCGTTCCCTGCAGGTTGCCTTTCAAGAGGGGGCGAATCATGCCAGTCCCAATGCCGGCTATCCGGAGGCCGCCTTTGCCGGTGCCCTGGGGGTGCGTCTGAACGGGCCGAACTACTACCACGGGGTTCTGGTGGACAAGCCGTACATCGGGGTGAACCTGGATCCGGTGAAACCACGGCATATTGGCGGGGCCTGTAGGCTTTTGACCTGCACCACCCTGGTCGGTGCACTTTTTGCCTGGCTTGCGGTGAGCCGATCGTTTTTGTGATCGTGTTTTTCGGTTTGCCGTCTTTTACCAGCCGGACGATCTTTTGTTATCTCCGGTCAGGGTTTCAAAACCGGCCACGATGTCCAGCAGCTCCGCCTGAATCGACTCCTGTCTTCCTTGGTGATAGTCGAGCTGCAGCTGGCTGAGGTGGCCCTGGATGTTGCGCTCAGCCGCCTGCATTGAGGCGAGGCGGCTGGTGTTTTCGCTGGCCAGCGATTCGGCAAAGGCGCGGTACAGGGCAACGAACAGATGCTGCCGGATCAGAGAGGAGAACAGGTCGCGCCACTTCATGCTGAAGGTCGGCAGGGAGCGCGACTTCCAGTCTCTGGCGGCCAGGCGGTCCAGCCAGACGCGGTCAACGGGCAGCAGCTGCAGCGCCTGCAGCCGTGAGCCGCCAAGATCCTCCATCCTGTGGTGGACAACCAGCAATCGGTCGATACCGCCGTTGAAACGCAGCTCCTCCACTGCAAGCAACAGTTCGTGAACCGCCGGGTTGATGCCGGCAATTGAGCTTGGCATCGGCAGTCGACGCACCAGGGTACAGCCCGCATCTTCCAGCCTGCCCGCCGCACGTGCGCCAACAACCAGCACTGCTGTGCTGCTGCCGCTGCTGCCAAGGGTGTCAAGCTGCTCCAGCGCAAAAGTTGTGACCTGCTCGTTGAAGGGGCCGCACATGCCCTGGTCAGACCCGAATACGATCATTGTTGTACGCCGGGCAGACGTATCCTCGGGCCCGATGGACTCAGGCCGGTTGTGCAGGGCGATCTGCAGCCCGGCCTCAATGGTGCGACTGTACTCGGCCAGCGAATCCACCGCAGCTTCGTACTGCCGCACGCTGGAAGCGGCCATGGCCTTCATCACCCGGACTACGCCGTACAGGTCCTCAGCGGTACTGATCCGGCGGCGTATCGATTCCAGATTCCGGCTCATACCACGACTTCCCCGGCAGCAGCCAGTACATCACCGATCACGCGCATTAGCCCGGTGCGGTCCTCTTCAGTGAGCGGTTCGCCGGACTCCATGCGCTGGCAGATTTCCGACAGCTGTTCGAGGACAGCGATGCGGATCGCCCGCTCGATCCTTGCAACCTGCGTCACCGGCACACCATTCAACAGTCCCTCGCCGGCGGCCAGCAGCACCGTAACCTGTTCGGCAACCGGCATAGGCCGGTACTGCAGCTGCCGAAGCACCTCACGCACCCGGCGGCCGCGTTCAAGTGTGGTGACCGAGGTCTCGTCCAGCCGTGTACCAAAGCGGGCAAAGATCTCCAGCTCTTCGAACTGCGTGTACGACAGCCGCAGTTGTCCGGTCACAGCGCGATAGCACGGCAGCTGTGCCTTGCCGCCCACCCGGGATACCGAGCGGCCCACATCCACGGCCGGCAGAATGCCCTTGCGAAACTGCGTCGGCGACAGGACGATCTGACCGTCGGTGATGGAGATCAGGTTGGTGGGGATGTAGGCGGAGATGTTTTGCGATTGCGTCTCGGCGATGGGCAGTGCGGTCAGCGAGCCGCCGCCGTGTTCAGGGCGCAGCTGGGTGGCACGTTCGAGCAGTCGCGAATGGACGTAGAAGATGTCGCCGGGGTAGGCCTCGCGGCCGGGCGGTCGGCGCATCAAGAGCGACAGCTCGCGGTAGGCGCGGGCATGGCGGGTGAGGTCATCGTAGACGATCAGCACGTCACGGCCCTGCTCCATGAAGTATTCGGCAATGGTTGTTGCCGCGTACGGAGCGATGTATTGGACGCCCGGCGGCTCGTCGCCCGAGGCGGCAACAATAATACTGTAGGGCAGGGCGTTGTGGCGGCGCAGGTGGGTGAGGAACTCGGCCACCTCTGAAGTACGCCGGCCGATGCTGCAGTACACGCAGATCACGTTCTGGTCATGCTGGTTGAGGATGGTGTCCAGGGCGATGGCGGTCTTGCCGGTCTGCCGGTCACCGAGGATCAGTTCGCGCTGACCGCGGCCGATGGGGAGCAGCGAATCGATGACCTTCAGTCCGGTCTGCAGCGGTCTGGCGACCGGTGCCCGGTGCAGGATCGGTGGCGCCGGTCGTTCCACCGGCTGGCGCTCGTGCGTGCGTACCGGTCCGAGCTCGTCCAGCGGGTTACCCAGCGCGCCCACCACGCGCCCGAGCAGTTCATCGCCGACCGGTACGTCGAGGATACGGCCTGTGCGATGGGCAAAGCTGCCTGCTGTCAGCGCGTTACCCGCACCCAGCAGCACCACGCCGACCTCGTCGGGGTCGAGGTTGTAGGCCATCCCGAGCAGACCACCCTCCAGTTCCACCAGCTCCTCGGCCTGGACGCCGGTCAGGCCGCGCATCTGTGCCACCCCCGGGCCCACCGAGACCACTCTGCCGATCTCATGGGTCACCAGCTCCGCGCGTGTGTCTGCCAGCACCTGCATGACGGTGTCCAGTGCCATCCTGATGGACGTGTGCAGCGGCTTTTGCACCGTGCCGGCAGCCGTTGGTTCAGTGGTCAGCGGCATGATCCCGGGTGCCCTCATCCAGTGCTGCAAATACCCGTGCTTCCAGCCCCTCCAGCCAGGAGGCCAGGTTCCAGGACAGGCAGTGTGAGCGGGCGCGCAGTTCGATTCCGCAGATCAGGTTCGCGTCGGTTCCGAACCGCACCCGGATGTCTTCGCCCAGGTACTCATGCAGGGTTCCTGTCAGTACGTCCCGGGCCTGCCTGCTCAGTGGAAAGGACGTGCTGACCTTGACTCTGCCGCTGGAGTCGCGGATCTTTGCCATGATTGCCTCACGTCCGTCCGGGTCGAGGTCTTGGATCCGCCGGACGAACACTTTTAATATCTGCGCTTCGAGATCCGCATCAGCCAGCTCCTTCAGGCCCTGACCGGCCAGCGCGAACACACCCTGACCAACGCGTTCGCGAAAGTCCTGCAGCAGGTTCTCGCGCTCACGCTGCAGCGTTTTGAGCCACTGCTGCTGCGCCTTGTCAGCCTGCTCGCGCGCATCCTTGAGCAGCGCCTGACGCCGCGCCTCAGCCTCGTCAGCGGCGCGCGCCAGCATCTCCTCGCGCTGCTGTTCAAGCTCCTGCGTGCCGGCACGGTACTTCGCAGCTTCCATTTCAGCGGCCCTGCGCGCCTGTGCAGCCTCCTCCAGACGACCGGCAATGCCTGCCTCCCGCTGGTTCATGGCATGGATGATCCGGTCGTAGAAGAGGCGCTTGAGCAGCCACACCAGAACCAGGAAGTTTATGCCCTGGGCCACCAGCGTGAACCAGTCGATCGGCATGGTCAGCCTCCGGCCAGTCCCAGGAAGTGGTTCCAGAACGGGTTGGCAAAGATCAGGATCATCGACACGACAAAGCAGTAGATTGCCGAGGACTCGGTCATTGCCAGACCAATGAACAGTGTGCGCGAAATCACCGGCGCGGCATCGGGCTGCTGGGCCAGAGCGCCCATTGCGCGTGACACTGCCCAGCCCTCACCGATGGCGGTGATCGGGGCACCGATACCGACGGTGGCGCCCGCCACGATGATTGAGATCATACCAATAAGCTCAAGGCTCTCCACGGATGCTTCCTCCTTTGTTGTCGTTATGTGTCCCGCCGGGTTGCTCTTCGTGGACGCGGGCGGCCGAGACGATGTAGACCAGGGCCAGGACTGAGAAGATATAGGCCTGGATCACGCCGATCAGCAGGCCGAGAACGTTCATGATGGTCGGGAAAAACAGCGGTGCGATCGCCAGTGCTATCGCCGCGATCATGGTGCCGCTCATCATGTTGCCGAACAGGCGGATCGACAGCGAGACCGTCCGCGTCAGCTCCGAGAGGATGTTGAACGGCAGCATGAGCCAGGTCGGCTGCAGGTATGTCTTCAGGTACCCGCGCAGCCCCTGGTTCATAATACCGAACACCGGCACTGCCACAAACACACACAGCGCCAGTGCAGTGGTGGTTGAAAGGGAGCCGGTGGGCGCCTGGAATCCGGGCACCACCACCAGTATGTTGGACACCAGAATGAACAGGAACAGAGTGCCGATGAAGGGCAGGTAGCGGTCCGCGTCGGTATCGACCACGTCGCGGATCTGCCCGCGGATGGTGTTGAGTACAATCTCCAGCAGCAGCTGACCTCGAGACACCGAAGTTCCACCTGTCAGTTTGCGCGTAACCAGCCATGAGCCGCCGGCCAGCAGCACCATCACCGCCCAGGTAAAGACTAAGGTGGCACTGATCGGGAAGGGACCGAGTTTCCAGAAGACGATGGCATCAGGGGTGATGGTCATGGTTTTGCTCCTTTGCACACCGTCTGTGGCAGACGGTCGGGCCGCAGACATGAGAGCATCACCTGGCGCACAACAATGAAACCGGCCAGGCAGGCCAGCATGCGCTGCCAGCTGCCGTCCATCACCAGGTACATGCCAGTCACCGCCAGCGCCGTGCGCACCACAAAGCTCAGTGTAAAGAGCAGGGTCGGGTTGTGGACGCGGCCCAGCCGCTGCACTGTGAGCCACAGACCGCCGAAATAGAACAACCCCAGGCCGAGCCCGGCCACCATTGCCAACAGCAGGGCAAGTACAGTGCTCACTGGTCGGCCTCCTCTCTGGTTTCGTCCTTCTCGATCATCCTTGACTCCTGACTGATCCAGTACCACGCGTTGATACAGCCCAGTGCGACCCCGCCCAGCAGCAGTGCCAGGGTCCACGAGAGATCGCCCGGCCAGCGGCGGTCGATCCACAGTCCCAGCAATGCCCCGGCCACGGTCGGTACGGTCACAGACCAGCCGACAACGCCGGCTGTCCCCAGGCCGTGCCAGAGGGTGCGGTCGCTCTGGCTCCGCACCCGGACCTTGCGCGCTTCCCTTGCGCCAATGTTCTTGTCCAGTCCGCGTCGTGACTTTTTTGATGATACCGGCTCGTGTTCAGACATGCCTGCGTCCATCCCAGTCCAGGACCTGCTGCACGAGACTGGCCTCCAGCCGGTCCAGGGCGTGGCGGGCCTGCAGCTCCTGTTCGCCCTGTTCGCGGAACTGTTCCAGCACTGACTGTTGCAGTTCGCCCAATCTGCCCTGCAGAGCGTTCCAGGCGGACACCCGTACATCTGTGCCGTGCTTGACCAGGAGTCCCTCGTCCACCGCGAAGAAGGTTTCCTCGCCGTTTACCGAGGTCAGGCTGAGGATGCCGGGGACCAGCACTGCCACAAAATCGATATGACGCGGCAGAAGACAGAACGATCCGTCACTCGCCTCGGCCACCAGTTTTATGGCCTGTTGCTCTGCCAGCACGCCGGAGGGCACAATGACCTTGACCTGCATGATCAGTGGACTGTCTGCTGTACTCATGGTTTTTTTGCCTCGCTCACCGTGCCGATCATGTACAGCGCCTGTTCGGGGAAAGTCGAGAACTCGTCGTTGAGGATACGCTCGCAGCCGTCCAGCGTGTCCTCCAGTTCGACCATGGCGCCGTCGAGGCCGGTGAACTGTCCGGTGGTGAAGAACGGCTGGGTCAGAAACCGCTCCAGCCGCCGCGCCCGGTGCACACGGCGCTGATCATCTCGCGACAGTTCCTCCAAGCCGAGCATGGCGATCACGTCCTTGAGTTCGTCATAGCTGGCCAGGGTCTCTCGCACCTTGCGCGCCACCTCGTAGTGGCGCTCACCCACCATAGACGGGGTCAGCATCTTCGACTCCGAGCGCAACGGGTCCACGGCCGGATAAAAGCCCTGGCTTGCGCGTTCGCGTGAGAGCACGATCAGCGCTGACAGGTGGCCAAAGGTATGGGTGATGGCCGGGTCGGTGAAATCATCCGCCGGCACGTACACAGCCTGGACCGAAGTGATCGCCGCGCCCCTGGTGGTGCAGATACGCTCTTGCAGCTCGGCCAGCTCGGTGCCCAGGGTGGGCTGATAGCCCATGCGTGAGGGCAGCCGGCCCAGCAGGCCGGAGACCTCGGAGCCGGCCTGGATGAAACGGAATACGTTGTCAATGAGCAGCAGGACGTCACGGCGGGCGTCGTCGCGGAAGTACTCGGCCACGGTCAGGGCCGCGTGCCCGATCCGGAGACGTGCGCCCGGCGGTTCGTTCATCTGGCCGAACATCAGTACCGTGTTATCACGCACACCGGCCGCATCCACATCACGCACCATCTCTTCGGCCTCGCGTGAGCGCTCGCCGATACCGCAGAACACCGTGACTCCGCCATGGCGTCCGGCAACGTTGTTGATCAGCTCGGTGATCAGCACCGTCTTGCCCACTCCGGCACCGCCGAACAGACCCGCCTTGCCGCCGCGGGCAAGCGGGGTCAGCAGGTCAATGGCCTTGATCCCGGTGACGAAGATATCCGAGGTGTCGCCCTGGTCTGCAAGTGATACCGGCTGCCCGTAGAGTGGACGCCACTCGCCGCCCTGCAGGTCGTCACCGGCGTCGATCGCCCTGCCAAACACGTTGACCACACGGCCAAGCATCCGTTCCCCCACCGGCACCTGGAGCGGGTGACCTGAATTGTAGATCGGCATGCCGCGTGCCAGTCCGGAGGTCGGGTTAAGGGCGATGCCGCGGACGGTTTCCGTATCCACGTGACCGACCACCTCAACCACGACTTCACGGTCTCCACCCACGTGCAGTTCGCTGTGGAACTCCGGAAGGCCGCCGGGGAAGTGAGCATCCACCACGCTGCCGCGCACTGACAGGACGGTGCCCTGGAAATGGTCGTTATCGTTGTCCACAGTGCACTCGCCTCATGATGATGAGAGCCGCTGTCGCAGTTCTTCCGGTTTCTCTGCAACCACCACTGCGTGCGGTGGTCACGCACTGTGTCATGTTTCTGCTGGTCAATGATTTCAACACCACTTTCAACCACGTTTGCTGAAGATCGAACCGGGCGGTGATAGCCGGGCTTGCGGGCCTGCTGCGATATCTCTGGCAGTCCATTTTCTGATACGCAGATGCACCTGGCTGTGGAGCTTCATCCAGGAGTTCAGCCATTGTCTGTCCGACAAAGACCTGACAGGGATATGTTTCACCATCCTCAGGTATGTACACCCGGGCATCAGGCCGTGTTCAAGAGCAACGCTCACATACAGGAGATTCAGAAGCACCCGGGCCGTAAGGCAGAGGGGATCACAACCGACAGGCCATGTGGATACAAGGGCCATTTTTGAGCTGCACAAAGAGCGTTGGCAGGCCGAACTCTTTTTCAAATGGATGCAGGATAACCTCAAAATCACCATTTTTTCTGGAACATCAAAATCTGAATTATCCTAGGTGGTTACTTACTCGTTGCTTTTTTGAAATTCAAGACCAAATTGGACGCGTTAGTGCAGTAAATGCTGCGTTTGTTCCAACTTAATCAGCCCTTTCAAAATGCTTGATAAAAAAACCTGCTGTTTATGCACAGTTTTTATTATTTTAAAATCCAGTCTCCGGAGATGATGGGCATTACACAAAGCGTGGATCGTACCACAACAGTTGAAGTAAGGGTTCCAGTGGTCATGAAAAGAATGTCCTGGTAGCCGGAGAGGATGCCGATTTTGTTAAGGACCTCTCTGTCACGTTTCTGATACGGGTAAAAATAGCTGAGTTATCGGTCAAGGTGTTGAGGGAGCTTTGAACTTCATCGTGCCGTTCTTTGCGGTGACGGCAGGGGCGTTACAGGTTCTGCCGGTTTATTTGGCCTGGTTGACCATCCCCGCTGCCTTTTATCTGGATGGCCCTGATCGATGCACCCAGTATCCATACTCATCTATCGACCAGGTTTTTGACTGTTCTGAAAAAGAACCAGGAATCCAGGCAAGCTTCCTTTGCCATGGGTTACCTCGGTCCCAGCCGCCAAGGAGCTCTTGCATTCCCTGCATTTGATCCTGGAATTGAAACTGACCATTTTCCAGAGCATGTCCCCAAACGATGTCGCTCTCTATTTTGAAATGCTTTTCATCCAGATGAACCTGCTTCCCGAAAACGGACAAGTCGCCATACACCTCACGCCAATCCACACGGCATATTTTTCCAAGACCGTAGCGGGTGTCACCGCCGACAAAGAGCGTGTTGATACTGTCCAGCTGTCTGCAAAAACTGTTATTTCTCAGGAAAACGTACCCCAACAGCAGTACAGGGTTCGGATCACCCTGAGAGTTGGAAGCACGCCACCAGGGGTTGATGCATTCTGTCTCCCGGAGTGTGCCTTCAGACGCTGAGTCCGACTCAGGATCAATCGCTGTACCGGGTCGGGGGTCCAGCAGACAACGCCTGAAGTCACGGTCAGGCAGACATCTCTCGCCATCGTGGCAGTACCATTGGATGCCGTTCTCCATTTTAAATTGCGGCGTCCAGACCAGGAACTTGTCGTCCTGTTTTTCCGCAGGAAAAAGGTAGGTGAAACGGCAGTTTATCCCCACTTCTCTGCCGAACTTTCCATAGTCGGGAAATTTGGAATTTTCATCACCATTCAGCCGTGCCAGCTCGGAGGTGACAGCTCCATGCATCGGCCTGGATGGAACGTATAATCTGCATCGGTTCAGGGCTCCCGCCGGATGCGTGCCGATAAAAAGCGGTGCTTTCAGTTGCCACACCCATCGAATCACTGTCCAGGTCATGCGGACACCTCGCTCTTCTGTGGCACCCGGGCGTGATAACGGGCATAGACAAGTGTCTGCCGGACCAGATCGCGGGCCAGTAGGAGATTATCAAGGTTGTTAGCTATCTGCTGAAACGAGGCAAAAATTTCAGTATTATCAGGTAGTAAAGGGAACTGTTGTGGCGTTTTTTTCAGAAATTCATTAAGCTCCAGGCTGATCTTCTCAGCCATTTTTTTCTTTTCTGTACCACTGACTGCCTTTTCCAGGTAGAGAAAGAGGGCGTACAGTCCCTGTTCTTCCAGAACAGCAAGCGCGTCTGTTACAATGTTCTCAAGCTCCTTTGACGGCTTCTTCGCAATAGTTTTACCTGCCTTGGCACAGGCGAGGTCCAGGTTTTCAAAAGCTGGAGTATTCATTATGAACCTTCCTTTTCTGTATTATCCGCACTGTCAGGGTCTTCTGTTTTCAATACGCGCAGCCGACCCATACCCCGGCTTCCCATACCGCCGATACCAAGATGTTCCAGATAAGAGTGCCCTGTATCAACAACCTTTCTTACCCTTTCCGGTGATGTAACCGCCGTCACCTCTTTTTGATCGATTCTAAAGTGCTCTGGGTTCCGGCAGGTCAGCTCCCAGAAAAGCACGGTGGTTCGGGGCAGGGCTTCATAGGTGAACAGTGCTCCTTCCTCAGCTGCGCCCGTGGCCGGATCAATGGCCACCGAGGTCCGTACTTCAAGGTTGCTGTTCACGATATGGATGAACAGCTTGTCGGAGACGACACACAAACGGCTGATGATGTAATCCGGTATATGCAGTTTTTTGATAACTTCAGTAACCTTGTCCAGTTGCTGCCAATCCGTTTTCACTGGCAGAAGAAGCCAGCCGAGATTCAATGTCTGCACTTTTTCTTTACGATATATTGCATTTTCATTGGGGGCATCAAAGTCTTGTGACTTGCCATTGCAAAGCTGTCTCAACGCCATGGGACAGGTGATCCACTGTGGCCCCAGTTGTGAGGCCACAGGAAAGAGCAGCACGTGCATATCGCTGAAGGCAGCCAGTCCAGCAAACCCGCCACTTGCACCAGTGCCTTTGGCAAAACCAAACACGGTACACACAGGGCAGTTAGCCTCTCCACAATGGCCCCCAGTGCCATCAGACCCTGGCTGACCAAGGCCCGCGCATTGAGGGTATTTCTCCTTTGCCATGGCTGTGTAGGCCCGCATGACTCCAGCCAGGCTCGATCCGGGGATCTTTGGTATCCGTGTGACCGGATCGCGCACGATGGTGTTGTCCACCCGACCCAGCCGGGTTCCGCCGGTACCGACATGGATGGGGTCAAGCGCCAGGCCGGCAAACGGGAATGTCTCAAAACTCCGATTGTTTGTAGTCATCGGTCACCTCCGGAAACCTGTTTTTTTAATACACTCATGTGCCATACGAGGCTCCATTCCAGGAGCCCATCTCCGGCAGCTGCCACCAACGTTTCAAGGCAGGCATCTTGTACACCCAGACGTTCATGAAACACCATACGGACGAAATCGAGCCATGCCATTTTTTCTCCCTCCAACCATGTTCCCTCCGGTGTTTGCCAATCCTCGCGTTTTTCGACAATTTCCGACCAGGCACCACGAAGCGCAGTCTGACCGGGTGCGTGCCGACCTATCAACTGCCAGAGATCTCTCATCCGTAGCCATTCGGATAGATGGTTTTTTCGCAGTGGTTCGAAGCGTACGACTGTGCTGTCCATGAAGAGAGTGATGATGCGCGAGGGATGTACTAAAATACCGTCCCCTTTTTGCAGGTCTTTTGCATGCCTGAAAATTCGACCGTCAGGATGTTTGAAATCCAAAGGAAAACGGGTCTGCCTGTCTTCCACGGTAAGGTAGGGATAGAATGCATCTTCACGCCCATCGGGGAGTCTGATGGGTATGGTTTGAAGCAGCTCCTGAGTGTAATCCGGCGACCTGATGCTGAGAATAGTGGCACCCTGCCGGGCATCACACCTTTCCACTTGCCAGGTTTGGGGATCTTTGGATTTATCCAGATCCGCTTCGATATTCCGAGCGGCTTCTATCACGGCCTGAAACGGCGTCATCCTGGGAAAAGCCACCATCCCGATCCGAAGCGGCAGCCGATCCCAGACGCGGGCGAATTGATCGCGCCATGCGGCAATGGCCCGATCCACACAGGCCGATGCAGCCTCAAGCGGCAGAAGGACCCGAAAGCGCACCGGCGAAAGATCAAGAGGAATCACCGGGTGATAAACGGCCAGAGCGCTCGCATCGTCTGCTGTCGAATGCACAACAAGTGGTTTGGTTTCCACACTGTCATCTGCTTTCAATTCCAGATTGATCCCATGCAGGCTGTTCTTGTCTTGCTCCGATTTCAGAAGTCGGGCCAGGTTGCAGATGGTGACAAAATCCTTGGTCTTTTCACGATACAACAGGCTTACCGGAGCATCCCCATAACGTCCGCCATAGGTCTGCCGGTCTTTCCACGAATCGGATGTAGTGCTATCAGGCTTGATGACCAAACGTCGCACACGCCAATGGTTCTGATCTGCGGCCGCTATCTCGCGAAATTCGGCCAGCAGGGCTTTGAAGAAATCCTCAGCCTGCCGCTCAAAGCGATAAATGCGGCCCGGCGAGGCGAGCTTACGGAGCAACTGATGGGTGAGCCATGCGGCACGGCCATCTTCATCAAGGCCATCCCATTGAGGTGCATCGCTGCGATCCTCGACGATCAACGAGAAGTACTCTTTCCAGATTTCCTCATCATTTCGTTGATCACCCTTCTTTTTCATGTGGCGGTAGCCTTCCTGCAGACTGCTCAGTACAGGGTCTGCCTTGTCAAAAGATACGAGTTTGCCCTTGACGAGTTTGCCCTTGACGAGTTTGCCCTTGACGAGTTTGCCCTTGATGTGTTGCAAGAGACTGTCGAAACAGGTAGAGGGATCAATGGGGTTTGGTTGGTTTTTCAAGGTGGGATTAAACCTGCACCACTCTGCAATAGCCTGGGTTCTGAGCGCATCCAGCCGGGTACCGTCTAGCCAGGGTTCAATGTCCAGGCTCATGGTGACAAGGGCTACGCGATCATTGGCATCCGCCACCTCGCTGATCCAGATGGAGTCTGATCCGAATTCCACATCCAACCACTTGTCCAGACGATGAGTCCGCCGAGCTTTACACGGGTCACACGGCATCTGCTTGTCTGTTTTTGAATTGTTTCTGCGCACAAGACAGACCGGACAGACATGACCACTAGACGGATTCTCACCAGGGATCTGCCAATAGCGGTGGAGTGGTACAGCCATGGTTTCGCGTGCCTTGCGGATTTCCGCTGTCATCCCCACAAGGGAGCGGGAAGGCTGGCTGATATGGCAGTAGGGTGGCATTTCAAAGTTGGACTTTTTCGCATAGCAATCAATCTTCTCTATCAGCCAGTTTTGCCAGTCTGTGATATGTAAATCACCACCCTGATACTCTGCTTCGCCGTTATCGGATCGCTCTCCCGGAAACGAAAAGACACAGGTTTGAGCGTCTCTGTAGAGCAGGGAACCTACCGCCAGATCGATCTCAACGATCTTACAAACGTCATTGAATAGCTCATCTATAGCCAGCCGCGCCCCGGTCCAGTCGCCGATCTTCACCGCCCGGGCTTCGTAATGATCCGCACCGATCCCGATGGTTAAAAGCCGCCAGCGGGTCTGTTGTTTGAGGCCGTTGCTGGACCAGGGGAAGTTTGTGCCTTCTGAAATTGCTCCGGCCACCGCGCTTTTGAATAGGGCAGCCGCCACATAGGACTGGTCAAAGAGCGTGACATCGTTGTTCGGCAATCTGGTTTCAGCCAGGGTACTGGTAAACACCTTGCGCAACCATCCATCAGACCCAATTGCCCCATTGCGCCAATGCCACCAATCATCAAGATTGTTGGCAGTATGAGACTGCGTTGGGTTGCCCAGACATTTAAGGTCCTTCAGCAGCTTCTCAATTTGTCCAAGTAGCCCTTTCCATCCGGCTTCGGTCAGCAATTTAGGCGGGTCGGCTAACAGGTTGCGGACTGGTTGGCCAAAGGCCGAAGATAACCACATGTGGGTGACATCCTGGCCCAGGTATTCAACTGTTTTTTGCGGGAAACTCTGCTTCTCTATACCCGACGCCATAGCATGACCGGCCTGGAGCAGGCCAAGCAACCCGCCATTCCGACCTGCATGTTTGGAGATGAAATCAGTGAAAGTTCCCGGCCACACATCATTCTCCAGGCTGAACTTATTTCTTACCCATTGCAGCAGGTCATCCCAGGGAAAGGGTGGGTTCTCCTGCTCGGGCCACTTCTTGTAATCATAATTGTTCTTCTGGCCGCCATGCGCCTCCAAAAAATCAAGCCTGGCCTTGCCGGTCATATGCAGCCAGCCGATTGCCTCACAGGCCAAAAGCAGAGGGCGATGTTGTCGCAAGGTGTTCTCTGAAGGTTGAGATTTAGTCATTAGTCACCTCTCTTCCAGACAATTCGGCTTTTCATCTCCGCTTTGAATCCTTCCGCATCCTCTGAAGTGAAGGAACCAGGTGAGCTCTGCTCACGTACCAGAGCGCTAAGGTCCTGAAGACTGTGGAGAGTCTTCTTTTTGGATCGCGGTTCAGCCTTTGGAGGTTGCGCGGTGGTCTTGGTATAGCCTGCCCATTTGTCGACCTCCGCAGTGCCCCATCCGGCGGTACGTTTGGCGGAGAAGCCATAGGTTTCAAGAAGCGCCTTTATACTGCCTATGAGGTTGTCGATGAAGTGGTCTGGTGTCACTTTGTCACGCTCATTTTCTCCAGGCAGGGGCGCATAGAGCAGTCGCAACCTGCCTTCTGTCTTGGCTGGAACAACTTCGTAGTAAATGGGTTGGGTCCCGGCCCGACGGGTACGGCTGTGGGGGTTGATGACCTCGAAACCGATTTTATTGAACCAGGTTGGATAGAAGATCAGTGATCCGGCGCAGAAATTTTCCTGCTCGCCTTTCTCATTGCCGAAAAGATGGACGATCCAGGGAGGATCCTTCCAGTCATCCATTTTCACATTGTGCCTTTCAAGATGATCGAATAAACCTGCTTGCATCCTGCAGGCCCAACGCAGAAGCCCCTTCCAGGAAGCTGCAGACATGAAGGGCACGCCAAAGACCCGATCCTTGCGCACAGGATTGTCCAAGACGTGAAAGGGACGGTCGTCCTTTGAGTACCAGGGCGATTTCAGAGTGAAGAAAACGTCGATGCCAAACCAGGCCGAGTCTGGAAGCGGAGCAAAGTTCGGTTCTAATTCAGGTTCCAGAGGATTGAGTTCCACAGCAGCTCGTTTCATGTAGGATTGACGGGCCTTGTTTTTCTGACCGTCACGACAGAACCAGACCGAGCATCCATCCACAAAGCCGGAAGCAAGTCCGCCCTCGTTGACCTGCTGCGGGCAGGATTTCACTTTATCCAAAGAGGCGTAATAGTCAAAACTCATGAGCGTCCCTCCTTCTCAGTGAATAGCTGGTCAATGATCTTGTCTCCATCAAGAAAGTCCCAGCCGTTTTGCCCCCAAGCAGAATCAAGTCTCTTCTTCATCTCTTCGAATTCTTTCTTGGTTTCAGCGGCGGTCTTGCCAGGTTTTACGAAGCCAAAGGTTCTCGCGGGATTTTTGAAACTGAACACCTTCTTGCTTTCCTGTTGCGAACCGGCAAGCCACTTGGCTATACTATCGTTAGGATCAAGCAATTTTTGTCCTTGACGTTTTGCCTCCTGACGTCCGAGCACTTGGTTAAAGGTGCTTTTACTATTGTCTATCCGGCCGAGATACTTCCCATCCACATGCCAGAAGTGCTGCAAAGAAGCCCAGGCGAACTTACCGTGATTGGGTTTTTTCCATTTCGACAAGTATTTCTCCAGATCATCACGACGTGTTTCAGCGAATCGCCGAGGCGTGACCATCTGCACCAGACCATAGTCTTGATGATGTGTTTTTTCCGATCGACCGGGTTCGTCACGATGTTTTTCTTTCAATCGACCGGGCTCGTATGTTGGTTTGAAAACGGTTTTGCCGCCGATGGCCCCATACTCAGCGATCAGGCAAAGAGTGATATCCAGAAGTGCCCACTCTTCTCGTTGAATCGGACGCAGAGGTGTGAACCGGAGACTGAATTTTTCATCTCTGGATTTTTCATCTCTGGATTTTTCATCTCTGGATTTTTCATCTTTTTTGATCTGTTTTGTCCTGGCCTTGCCATTCTCATCCAGAACTTCAAATCTGAACTTGCGCGCCCAGCCGGTGCAGCCGAACAGTTCGCAGACAACACAGTGGTTTCGGCCTTCACATTTTGTATCAGTAGGATCGCAGGCACTGCCTCCCAGGCCACGGACCAAGACCTCAAACCACCAGCGGATGGAACCGAGCAGGCCGGTGGTGATCAGACGATTTGATTTTCCATTTATGTCACCGGTCCATAAATCCGTCAGAGCCGTAAGTCGGTAAGTTCGTGCTGCACTATTTATCATAGGCATAGCGTTTCTCCTTCTGTTACCTGTTTGCACAGCATGATGGGGTTATTGTTTAACTTGTGGCGGGGAAGATGGTGCCTGAATGACGTTAGTTATCAGGTAACATCGACCACAAGATCATGCAACTTTCAACAGTTTTGCTTTCCCAAGAGCTGACGGTACCATCATCTTGTTCCACATTTATATTGGATGGAGTTGTAGATGGTACCATAAATGGAGGGGCTTTGAACCCATTGAAAGCCTATTTGCTTCAGGAGGGTAGTATGGTCTGTTCTTACTCAAACGCTTTCTGGCCGGAAAGCATACCCGGTTCCAGGTAATATCCTTTAGGTTTTTTTGTTCTGGATTCCTGTGGCAGAGGCTTTAAAGCGGAGAATCAGGGTAAATGTGCGGCCGTCAGTCGGCATGGATACGCCGGAAACAACAAAACCCCGAGGGGATTACCCGCGGGGTCTTGTATTTAAGATGAACCGCTTATGTGCAGCGGGTTATTTCTGGCTCCCCGGGACGGACTCGAACCGCCGACAGGGTGGTTAACAGCCACCTGCTCTACCGACTGAGCTACCGAGGAATGGTGTGACCCGGAACGGAAAAATCGGTCTCCTTATCCGTTCCAGAAAGACCTTTTAGCATAGAGAACAAGGGGCGTCAAGTAAAAGTTGCGGGCCGGCCAACGACAGGAGAAAACTCCCGTCAGGAGCTATTCCCGGTACGTTGGAACGTGGGTCTGCACGTTAAAAAAAACCGCTGGTGTTGCTCACAGTCGGGCTCGTCAGAAGACAGGATACGGGTGGTCGGGATCTGTGTCAGGCAAGGATCAACAGTCTGCCGGGATGCAAGTGTCTGTCACTTCAGCCGGCGGACAAGCTGCAGGGCCGCCCACTCATCCTGGTATCGGCAGGCCAGCGGCTGCCAGCCAAGATCACGGTATACGGCTGTGAGACTGTCTTCCTGCCGGCCGCGGAGCAGGCCCGCCAGAACAAGGTGACCACCGGGTTCTGTAACCCGGGTCAGGTCTTCGGCCATGGCCACCAGCACGTCATGGACAATGTTGGCACAGGTCAGTTGGAAGGAGTGCAGTACCCGGCTGAGCGGGGTGCTGCTCACGGTAATGGACGCGGATAACCGGTTGTGGGCAATGTTCTTTCTGGCAACCGTGACAGCCTCCAGATCGTTGTCAATGGCCACAACCTCTTGTGCGCCGAAGAGGGCGGTGGCCATGGCCAGGATACCGGTGCCGGTTCCGACATCAAGCACAGAGTGCGGATGAAGGGTCTCCATGCTGTTTTTCAGCAGATCAAGGGCCATGCGCGTTGAGGCATGTTGTCCGGTGCCAAAGGCCATTCCCGGATCCATCTCAATGACAGCTTCACCGGGTCGGGGCTCATACTCTTCCCAGGAGGGCTTGATCACCAGGCCAGGGATAACAGGAAAGGGTTTGAAGTACTGCTGCCAGCTCGTGGCCCAATCCTGGTCAGCCAGAACAGTGAGATGTATCTGATTGGGAATGCGGTCGTATAAAGAGAAGAGCGCTGTCATCTCCTCCTCAACCAGGTTGCGGATGCTCTTCACCGCCTCTTCGAGTTCCTGGCCGCTGTCAGTAGCTGTGAGCTGGAAAAAACCGCTGATCGTTGCACCGGTCTCGGTTTCCGGGCTCTGTTCCACTCCGGATCCGCTCAGGATGCCCAGCAGGTCGGTGGCCGGTTCAAGGAGATTCAGGGGGCAGAACAGTGAAACCTGCAGCCAGCGCTGTCCGGTCGCAGGGGTGAGATTGTCAATCTGGTCCATGGTGGAGTTGATATGGTATGAAAGTGGTGTGAATAATGATGATAAACGTATATTCATACATGAAATTTCCGGCAAAGGCGAGCCGAACCGTGAGCTGTGGGCAAAGAGAGTGGCTGGCAGTACAGGTTTGTTCGCTGTTCCAGTCAGATCAGGATTGACAAAAGAGAGAATTCACGATTATTTGTACTTTTCGGTGTTGCTGTTGACTGCTCTGTGCTGTTTGCTGAGAGGGTACTGCTACCCCGGCGATCAACCATGTTGTCCTGTCTTTCTCCGAAGTTCATCAGCCGGTTGTCTGCTGCTTTTGTATGATTGATACTTCAGGGCATCATATCGTCTATGGCGATCTGATCGATTATCTGACCGGTGAGGTGTTGCCGGATACGGATGACGAACGTGTCCGTCAGCACTTGGCCCGGCTGCTTGTGGAGGATCTGGGCTACAGCCGGCACGAGCTTGAACCGCGGCTGGTTATTCACTCCTGTTTTAACAACAACCGCGTAGAGACACGAATCGAACTGGTCGCCCGGATCCATGGCAGGCGGCTGTTTATCCTCCGGTACGGACCGGGTTCGCTGGTCACGCGGGAAACAGCGGCTGTTGCCGCGGCCAGAATCCTTGAGCCGGATTACCGGATACCCCTGGCGGTGATTACCAACGGACGGGATGCTGAACTGCTGGAAACAGAACACGGCACGGTTGTCGCAACAGGTCTTGGCTGCATTCCAAGCCGGAAAGAGGCAGAGCAGTTGCTCAACCGGTATGCGTTTGAACCGTTCAACGATCCGAAACGGCGCGAACAGGCCCTGCGTATTCTCAACGTCTTTGATCAGAATGTCTGCTGCCTGGAAAGCAGCTGCTCAACATCGGTATAACCCGTATCCCCGATATTAAGAAGGAATCACTTGGTTGAACCAATCCCGACAACCTCAGCAGAGTAAAGAAGATCATGGGAAAAATACAAAATTGGAACAAGACAAGCTGGCACAATTTTCCCGCCCTGCAGCAACCGAACTGGCCGAGCAAAGAGCGATATGATGAGATCATTCAAACCCTTTCGCTCCTGCCGCCGCTGGTCTTTGCCGGTGAAATCAGAGACCTGAAGGCAATGCTTGCCAAGGCCGTGAAGGGAGAGGCCTTTCTCCTTCAGGGAGGGGACTGTTCCGAGGAGTTCTCCCGGTGTACGGCACCGAACATTCGTGAAACCCTCAAGGTACTGCTGCAGATGGCGGTCATTCTCACCTATGCAGGGAACAAACCCGTGGTCAAGGTCGGCCGTATTGCCGGCCAGTACGCCAAGCCGCGTTCCAGTGATACGGAGAATGTCAATGGGCTTGAGATTCCGAGTTATCGCGGTGACATGGCCAACTCGGCAGACCCTGTTCTCGAGGCGCGTATTCCTGATCCTGATCGTCTGCTGAAAGGGTATCATCTGTCAGCTGCCACCATGAACCTGCTGCGGGCATTTACCCGGGGCGGTTTCAGTTCGCTGCACCGGGTACAGGCCTGGAATCAGGAGTTTGTCAGGCAGTCCCCCATGGGACGATCCTATGAACGCATGGCCAAGCAGATCAGCAACGCCCTGAAATTCATGGAGACCATCGGTATTCCCACCGATACCCCCCAGTTGAAGGAGGCACAGTTTTTCACCTCCCATGAGGCGCTGTTTCTTGGTTACGAACAGGCATTGACGCGGGAAGACTCGGTGGCCGGCGGCTGGTATGACTGTTCTGCGCACATGCTCTGGATCGGCGACCGGACCAGGCAGCTGGACGGAGCCCATGTCGAGTTTTTGCGGGGAGTGCGCAATCCGGTCGGCATAAAGGTCGGGCCGACTCACGAGATCGACGACATCCTTGCCGTTGTTGAACGGTTAAATCCGGAGAACGAGCCCGGGCGGATTACCCTCATTACCCGCTTCGGCTACAAGGCCATCGACAAGTACCTGCCTCCGCTTCTCAGGGCTGTCAAGAAATCCGGCTACCATGTCCTCTGGACCTGTGATCCGATGCATGCCAACACCTTTAAAGCCGAGTCTGGCCACAAGACCCGGGATTTTGACAATATTCTGTCGGAACTCCGCTGCTTTTTTGAGTTGAACTGGGTTGAGGGCACCATTCCTGGCGGTGTGCATTTCGAACTCACCGGTGATGATGTCACAGAGTGTATCGGTGGCGCGCGGCAGCTCTCAGACGCCCAGCTGGGGCTGCGGTATCTGACCACCTGCGACCCGCGGCTCAATGCAGAACAGGCTCTGGAAATGGCCTTTCAGATAGCAGAGATGATCCGGAGCAGCTGATTCACCTCGGATTTTGGCAAAAGACAACCGGATGATCGCTATTTTTGGGCTGCGAACAGCGAGATGATGGCATCGTGGGATGTGCTGTTGAGGAGTTGCTGACGCTTACCCGGTTTTGTGAGCATCTTTCTGACCGAGGCGAGGGTCCGGAGGTACTCGCCGCCCAGGTGGGTTGGAGAGAGAACTGTGATGAAGAGGTGGACAGGGCGGTTATCCACGGCGTCAAAACTGATGCCTGCTTTACTCCGTCCGAAACAGAGCACTGTTTCATCAAGGCCTTCGACCTTGCCATGGGGAATGGCAACACCGTTGCCGACGCCGGTTGAGCCGATGTTTTCACGCTCCAGCAGAATGTTGTAGTATGTTTCCTCAGTAAAACGACCCGCCAGTGTGGCGGCCACTCCGGCCAGTTCATGGAGTGCCGCCTCCTTCGTGTTCGCCTTCATATCGAGAATTATTGCATCACGATGCAACCTGTACATAGCCCTGCCTGCACTCTTATCTCTGTCTCCGGTACTTTACCGGAAGTATTTTAAGCTGATCCCGGTATTTCGCCACAGTTCGCCGGGCCACGGTGATGTTTTCCCTGGCAAGCAGTTCGGAGATCTTGCTGTCGCTTAACGGTTTTGCGGGATTTTCATTGCTGACCAGTTGCCGGATTCTCGTCTTGATGGCTTCTGCTGCCACTGTATCGCCGTCCGGTGTTGATACCGCTGTACTGAAAAAGTATTTCAGCTCGTAGATTCCCTGCGGGCAGTGGACGTACTTGTTCGTGGTAACCCGGCTGATGGTGGACTCGTGCATGCCGATGTCTTCGGCCACGTCCCGGAGAATCAGCGGCTTCATGGCGGACGGCCCGGACTCAAAGAAGTCGCGCTGAAACTTCAGCAGGCTTTCCATGACCTTATAGATGGTTTTTTGTCGCTGTTCGATCGACTTTATAAACCATTCAGCGTTTCGTTTGCTTTCGCGCAGGTAGTTCTTCGACTCCGCACTTAATACGTTTTGCTGTTTCAGGAGCTTTAAGTACTCATCCGAAATCTGGAGTTGCGGCAGACCTTCGTCGTTGAGTTGAATCACAAATTCGCCGTCAACCTTATACACATAGACATCCGGAATGACGTAGTTGATCTGCTTGTTGCTGAACTCGTTACCCGGATAGGGCGTCAGTTTCTGAATGACGGCGACTGCTTCAATAATTTTTTTCTGGGTCGTGCCGGTTTCACGGGCCAGTTTTGCGTAATTTTGCGCCTCGAGCAGAGGCATGTACCGGTCAACGATCTGGTACGGCAGCGTATCATAGTAATCAAGGCGATCCAGCTGGAGGAGAAGAGATTCCCGGATATCCCTGGCACCCACACCTGCAGGATCCAGACTTTGCACCAGCCGCACGGCGCCTTCGGCCTCTTCAGCGCTGCAGTGGCCGTAAGCGCAGATCTCCTCGATGGTTGCCTCCAGGAAGCCGTGTTCATTGAGGTTGCAAACAATGAAGGTGGTCAGGTCGGAATCCTGTTCTGTGAGGTCGAGATGGGTCAGCTGCCACTGGAGATAGGCCGTCAGATCCGGGGTGGTGGAGATGAAGTCGAACTGGGAAGGTGCGTCGGCCGGCGGAGTCTCCTGGGCAAATGAAAGATCGGTGTCAAACGAGTTGACATAGTCGTTCCAGTTGATTTCAGCAACAGTGGCCGGGTCGTCACCTTTCACCCGATCGGTGAAAACGGCCTCTGCCTGGTATGGATTTTCCTCGCCGTTGAGTGCGTCGGGATTGGCAGGTTGTTCCAGTACACTCGAAACCTCTTCCAGCATGGGATTTTGCTCGATTTCTGCATGGAGGGCTTCGGTCAGTTCGAGACGGCCGAGCTGCAGCAGCTTGATGGCCTGACGCAGCTGCGGCGTCATGACCAGTTTTTGTGCGAGCTTGAGATTTTGTCTGAGTTCGAGTGCCATGGGAGCAGACCGGATGGTGATTACATGGTGAAATGATCACCAAGATACATTTTTCTGGCAACAGCACTCTGAATAATTTCATCGGCTCTGCCGCTCGTCAGGATCTGACCGTTGTTCATGATATAAGCTGAGTCACAGACCTGCAACGTTTCACGGACATTGTGATCCGAGATCAGAACACCGAGCCCCTTTTGTTTGAGTTCCCGGATGATTTTCTGCAGATCAATCACTGACAGGGGATCCACCCCGGCAAAAGGTTCATCCAGCAGGATAAACCGGGGCCGTGTTGCCAGAGCCCGCATGATCTCCACACGTCGACGTTCCCCGCCTGAAAGGGCGTGTCCCCGGTTGTTGGCAAGGTATTCCAGCTTCAGTTCAGCCATCAGCTCGCTGATGCGGCTGTTGATCTCATTACGCGGCAACCCCAGCGGTTCCAGAACGATACGGATATTCTCCTCAACGGTCAGTTTTTTAAAGACCGAAGGCTCCTGCGCCAGATAGGTGATACCGTGCGAGGCGCGTTTGTGGATCGGCAGGGCCGTGATATCCTCATCATCCAGGAGTATGGCCCCGCTGGTCGGCCGGATAAAGCCGACGATTGAATAGAAGGTGGTTGTTTTGCCCGCCCCGTTCGGGCCGAGCAGGCCGACCACGGATGAACTGTGCACCTGCAGGTTGACCCGGTCAACCACCCGTCGGTCCCGATACTGTTTGACGAGATCCCGGGTTTCGAGTACCGAAACGTTATTCATTATTTTTTCTTCGGTTCCGGGTGGATAACGGCCCGGACCCTGCCTTTGGTCTCAGCGCCCGGTTCAATCACGGAACGTTTTTCGTCAAGATAGTATACAATCGTCTTGCCGGAGACCATGTTCTGTCCCTGCCAGGCTTTGGCGTTACCGCTCAGCACGGCCTTCCGTTCTTTTGCAAAGTAGTCCATCCGGTCACCGGTTCCAAGCCAGTCGCCCTCACTGATTTTGACATTGTTGGTGCAGATGAGCCGATCCACCTGATTTGTGAATCGACTGTCCGTGCCGGTTGTCTGTTCATCTTTTTTTTCAGTGTAGTAAACGGTCATCTCATCGGACTGAATAATGAGATTACCCTGTCGGGCGTCAACCTTGCCGATAAAGACAACCGAGTTCTTGTTCTCCTGGGAGATCATGCGGTCCGCTTCGATACTGATGGGAGCGGGCGCATCCTCAGCGGCAGGACATGAGACAGCACCGCCGTAAAAGATCATGATGACGAAGCAGTAAAGTATGCGGAGCGCAGTGTGGAGTTTTTCCATAACTGTTCTTGAGTCATGTGCAAAAATAATCAGGGATACGGTTTAGGTTTAGTTTTTGCAAGTGCGCTGATACTACTTACTTCCGGGAAAAATGTAAAGACCGGACCATGGAGGCCTGTTTTTTTCCTTGAGAAAGGATAGATAGGTTTACAGGCGGTTGAAGCGGGAGTAGAGTGAACCTTTCATGTATGTGAACAGATAATGAAGATCGGAGGCCTGTGACTGTCAGAGACGAACAATGATACGTGACGAAATTGCCAAAGCCAAGGTGCTGGTCGAATCTCTGCCCTATATCCGGGAGTTCAGAGAGAAAACAGTGGTCATCAAGTACGGCGGCCATGCTATGATCGATGAGACGCTCAAGCGCAATTTTGCCCTTGACGTTATCCTGATGAAATATATCGGAATCAATCCGATTATTGTGCACGGCGGCGGCCCGCAGATCAACCTGTTTTTGGAGAAGATGCAGGTGACTCCCAGTTATGTGCAGGGGATGCGGGTGACAGACGGTGAAACCATGGATGTGGTTGAAATGGTTCTCGTGGGCAAGGTGAACAAGGAGATTGTTGGTCTGATCAATCACTGCGGCGGCAAGGCGGTCGGATTGTCCGGCCGTGACGGTGACCTGGTTCAGGCCCGGAAGATGACCCTGCACGGCAAGCCGGCTGCAGGCGATCAACCGCCGGAACTCATCGATTTGGGGCGAGTCGGCGAGGTCACAAAGGTCAACCCGGAAATTCTTGCCGCCCTTGACAGCCAGGATTTTATTCCGGTTATTGCGCCGGTCGGCGTCGGTGAGGATGGGCAGGCTTTTAACATCAATGCCGATCTGGTGGCAGGTGCCATTGCCGCTGAAATGAATGCCGTCAAGCTGATGCTGCTGACCGATGTTGAAGGAGTCAAGAACAGCAGCGGTGAACTGATCTCCACAATCTACCGTGATCAGATTGATGATCTGATTGCAGCCGGTGTGATCAAGGGGGGGATGATACCCAAGGTCAACTGCTGCAAGTCGGCTCTTGATGGCGGGGTGACCAAGGCACATATAATTGACGGCCGGCAGGAGCATGCGATTCTTCTGGAAATTTTTACGAGAAAAGGTATCGGCACGGAGTTGGTGGCATGAAAAACGCGACGTGGATTCAACGGAGTGAGACAGTCTTTATCGGAACCTACAATCGGTTTCCGGCAGCAATGGTCAGGGGAAGCGGTTGCTGTCTCTGGGATGCGGACGGCAAGAAGTATCTCGATTTCCTTGCCGGTATTGCAGTGTGTTCGCTCGGTCATTGCCACCCTCAGGTCACCGAGGCGATCTGTCGTCAGGCGGGTGCACTGGTTCATGTGTCTAATCTCTTTCACACCCCGCCGCAGATTGAACTGGCAGAGCTTCTCGTCAGCAACAGCTTTGCCGACCGTGTCTTTATGTGCAACAGCGGTGCGGAGGCCAACGAGGCGGCCATCAAACTGGCGCGTATACACAGCAGTCCGGAGCGCTATGAGATCATCGCCCTTGCCGGTTCCTTCCACGGTCGAACTCTGGCCACTGTTGCCGCCACCGGGCAACCGAAGTTTCATCAGGGGTTTGAACCCCTGCCGCAAGGATTTGTCCACGCCGAATTCGGTAGCCCGCAGGCGATCGAGCAGCTGATCTCTCCGCACACCTGTGCCATCCTGTGTGAACCCCTTCAGGGCGAGAGCGGAGTCAGACCACTGGATACCGAATATCTGCAGGCTATCCGCAGCATCTGCGATCGGCATGGTCTGCTGCTCATCTTTGATGAGGTTCAGACCGGCCTGGGACGAACCGGCAGCCTGTTTGCCTACGAGCAGCTCGGCGTTACACCGGATATCATGACCCTGGCCAAGGCCCTTGGGAACGGGTTGCCCATCGGTGCGATGCTGACAACAGACAGGATAGCCGCTTCTCTGACCGTCGGGTCCCACGCCTCCACCTTTGGCGGAAATCCTGTGGCTGCAGCAGCGGGGGTGGAGGTGCTGAAGATCCTGCTGAGCGATGGATTCCTTGACGCAGTACAGGAAAAGAGCCGCTACTTTGTCGCGCAGCTTGAAACCGTGGCTGCACAGTATCCTCATCTGGCGAGCGGTGTACGGGGAGCCGGTCTGCTTCTCGGTCTGGTCCTCACCGACAGAGGCATTGAAGAAGGCGCGGCCATTGTGCAGCAGATGTTTGAGGAGGGGGTTCTGATCAACTTTGCCGGTAACAGGGTGCTCCGGTTTGTACCGCCGCTCATTGTCACCAAAGAGGAGATCGATGAACTGATCAGCAAGCTGTGCACTGTCTTTGATCGGCTGACCTGATACCCGGATTCTGCCGCCGTTTCTGCTGACCTGTGGACCCCTTGTCGCTGATGGCCATTGCCGTGGCCCTGGCCATGGATGCCTTTGCAGTTGCACTTGCGGCAGGTGCTGCAATCTGCCCCCTGTCCTTCCGTCCATGTTTTCGGCTCGCCTTTCACTTTGGCTTTTTTCAGGCCATGATGCCGGTGATCGGCTGGTCAGCCGGACAGACCCTGCAGGTGTTTACAGTTGGCTGGAGTCACTGGATCGCCTTTTCGCTTCTTCTGTTCATCGGTGTGCGGATGATACGGGAGGCGATTACAGTGGCGGGAGACACGAAAGAGCAGCGGGATCCGAGCCGCGGGCTGACCATGGTGATGCTCTCCATCGCCACGAGCATCGATGCCCTGGCCGTCGGCCTGAGTCTGGCGATGCTCAGAGTGACGATCTGGTTTCCGGCACTGGTCATCGGGCTCGTGGCATGCGGTTTTACAGTTGCTGGTCTTTACTTCGGGACCAGGGCCGGTCAGCGTTGGGGAAAGCATGTTGAGGTTATCGGCGGCGCTCTTTTGATCGGCATCGGTGTTAAGATTCTTGTTTCCGCTCTTTTTTTCGACCCCTCCGGCGGAGGAATACTGTAGCCGCCGCAGTGCTGAGTGTGCACAGGGAGGAGGCGCGGTTTCCCCTAAAATCACTTTGCAAACCCGCTGTTTTTTTGTATCAGTTAATTTTTTTTGCGGTTAAATACGGCCCATGCGACCTGCGTGTGCCTGGAAGAGGTGCCCTAGCGGCGCCGGATGTGAGGAAAGTGTATTTTCATGAACAGTCATCTCCTGTCATTAGCCGATTTTTCTCAAAAAGATCTGCAGTCGTTCATTGATCGGGCCCGGGTTTTAAAAGCAGAGCGAAGCCAGGGTATCCGTCACCAGCAGCTTTCCGGCCGGACCATCTGCCTGCTGTTTGAAAAACCATCGACACGTACACGGGTTTCTTTTGAGGCGGCCATGTACGGGCTTGGCGGACAGGTGATCTTCATGTCCGCCAAAGAATCGCAGCTCGGTCGCGGCGAACCGCTGAAAGACACGGCCCGGGTGCTGTCCCGGTATGTGGACGCGATTGTCGTGCGCACCTTTGGCCAGGAGGTGGTGGAGGAGCTGGCCCGGTATTCCACAGTACCGGTAATCAATGCACTCACCGATCTTCATCATCCCTGCCAGGTGCTCAGTGACCTCATGACGGTGCTGGAATGTAAGGGAACGCTGGAGCAGACGAGAACCGCCTGGATCGGTGACGGTAACAATATGGCCAATTCCTGGATTGAGGCGGCCTCGGTGTTTGGTTTTCCTTTAACCCTTGCCTGCCCGGCAGGTTTTGAACCTGATGCGGCAATTCTTGCCAAGGCGCGCAGTCGCGGTTCATCACCGATTACCGTGTATGACGATCCGGCTAAGGCGATTGCCGGTGCCGATGTTGTGAATGTGGATGTCTGGGCTTCGATGGGCCAGGAAGCCGAACAGGAAGAGCGTCAGAAGGTGTTTCAGGGATTTCAGCTGGATGAAGCCCTTCTTGCACAGGCTGCCAAAGATGCCATCGTCCTCCATTGTCTGCCCGCCCATCGTGGTGAGGAAATTACGGATGAAGTGCTGGAGGGGAGGCAAAGTGTGGTGTTTGATCAGGCCGAAAACAAAATGCATATTCATGCGGCGATTTTAGAGCACTTCATGCTCACCGGCCGTTCATGTTAACTGAAATTTTAGCCCCCATGGGATGATATAGAGTCACATATTATGGCAACAAAAAAGATTGTACTTGCTTACTCCGGAGGGTTGGACACCTCGGTTATTCTGAAATGGCTGGCCAATGAGTACGGCTGTCCGGTCATAGCCTATTCTGCTGACATCGGGCAGAGGGAGGACTGGGACGCAGTCCGTGCCAAGGGGCTGGCCACCGGTGCCGAGAAGGTTGTTATATCTGATCTGCGTGAAGAGTTTGTCCGTGACTACATCTTTCCTGCATTCCGGGCCAATGCCATCTATGAGGGATCGTACCTGCTGGGAACATCTCTGGCCCGGCCGTTGATCGCCAAGGAGCAGGTGCGCATAGCTGCTGAGGAAGGTGCGGATGCAGTCAGCCACGGAGCCACCGGTAAAGGAAATGATCAGGTCCGTTTCGAATTAAGTTATCTGGCGCTGAACCCCGGGTTGACCATCATTGCTCCATGGCGTATCTGGGATCTCAACTCACGGCAAAAGCTCGTTGCCTTTGCCCGGGAACACGGCATCCCGATTCCAGTGACCAAGAAAAATCCATACAGCTCAGATGAAAATCTTCTGCATATCAGTTTTGAAGGAGGACTTCTTGAGGATCCGTGGAACGAGCCGGACGAGGAGATGTTCAAGCTGACCGTATCCCCGGAAAAGGCGCCGGACACACCGACATACACTGAAATCGATTTTGAACAGGGAAACCCGGTTGCCATTGACGGTGAACGCCTGGATCCGGTGGCAATGATGACAAAACTCAACAGCCTGGGCGGTGCCAACGGCATCGGCCGGCTGGATATGGTTGAAAACCGCTTTGTCGGTATGAAGTCACGCGGAGTCTACGAGACTCCCGGCGGCACGATTTTACGCGTTGCTCATCGGGACCTTGAGACCATCACCCTGGACCGTGAGGTCATGGCAATTCGCGACAGCCTGGTGCAGCGATACTCGCAACTCATCTATAACGGTTTCTGGTTTTCTCCTGAAATGCGGCTGTTGCAGCGAACCATGGACGACACCCAGGCCACGGTCAATGGAACAGTCCGGCTCAAGCTGTACAAGGGAAACTGTATACCGGTCGGGCGGAAATCGGCACATTCGCTGTATTCGGAATCTTTTGCCACCTTTGAGGAGGATGAGGTGTACAATCAGGCCGATGCCACCGGATTCATCCGGTTGAACAGTCTGCGTTTACGTATTCAAGCCCATCAGCAGAAGAGATGAAGAGTCGTTCAACTTCACCATCCGGCAAGATGTGGGGAGGGCGGTTTACCGACACCACCGCTGCCTCCGTCGAGGCTTTCAGTGCCTCGGTACACTACGATTCCCGTCTGTATCATCATGATATCATGGGCTCCAAGGCCCATGCCCGCATGCTGGCCCGTCAGGGATTGATCAGCAAAGAGGACTGCGATGCCATTATCCGCGGATTGACCGAGATCGAAACGGAGATCGATCGGGGTGAGTTTGTCTTCAGGCCTGAACTTGAGGACGTGCACATGAATATTGAGAGCGCCCTGACCGCCCGCATCGGTCCGGCCGGTGCGAAACTGCACACCGCCCGCAGCCGTAACGATCAGGTGAATCTTGATTTCCGGCTCTACCTTCGTGACGAGGCCGATGTTCTGGACAGGTTGCTTTGCGAGACGCAAAAGGCTTTTGCCCGCCAGGCAAGAAAGTATCTGGGGGTGATCATGCCCGGATATACCCACCTTCAACGTGCGCAGCCGGTGCTCCTGTCTCATCATCTGCTCGCCTATGTGGAGATGTTTTGGCGTGATCGGCAGCGTTTGACTGATTGCCGTCAACGGATCAACATTATGCCGCTCGGAGCGGCCGCCATGGCCGGTACCGGTTTGCCCATTGATCGCCGGTCAGTGGCTGAGGAGCTGGGGTTTCCAGCCGTCACCGCCAACTCGATGGATACGACAGGTGATCGGGATTTTGCCCTGGAGATGCTGTTCTGTCTCAATCTGATACAGCTCCATCTCAGTCGCCTGTCCGAAGAGCTGGTGCTATGGTCGTCCAAGGAGTTCGACTTCATACGCATCGGTGATCGCTACTGCACCGGATCCTCGATCATGCCGCAGAAAAAAAATCCTGATATCCCTGAGCTGATCCGGGGAAAAACCGGTCGGGTTACAGGTGCGCTTGTGGCCCTGCTGATGACGGTGAAAGGGCTGCCGTTGACCTATAATCGTGATCTCCAGGAAGATAAAGAACAGGTCTTCGATGCTCTGGATACAGTGAAGGCAAGCCTGGCCATAACGGCAGAGCTTCTTGAAAATACCGAGTTCAATGAGAAGCGGCTGGAGGAGGCCACTGTCGGCGGTTTTATGACGGCCACCGATCTTGCTGATTATCTGGTGCGCCGCAACATGCCGTTTCGTCAGGCGCATGGTGTGGTCGGTCGTATTGTCGCCCTGTGCCAGGAACGAGAGTGTGAACTGACAGAGCTGACCATTGATGAACTGCGGGAATTTTCCGAGTTGATCGAACCGGATGTGTTCGATATCCTCTCCGTTGACGGGTCCGTGCACAGTCGCCAGAGCGATGGGGGTACAAGTCGGGTCAGAGTGGAGGAGGCGTTGCGCCGTGTGGAAGATGTACTGGGGATAACACCATGAAAAAAGAGGGACACCGGCCGCAGTATGCAATCTGCTGGTTAGCTGTCTTGGTGCCAGTGGTGCTGATGACGGCCTGCGGGTTTAAGGATAAACCCATACCCCCGCAGCATGCTGTACCCGGAGCCATTCAGAATCTTCGGGTGGACGTCGATAATCAGGGGGCCGTGCTTTCCTGGGAGTATCCGAAGCAGTCGGTGACCGGTCGGGATCTTGACAGGATTGATGGGTTTGAATTGTACCGGGCTGAGATTCCGGTGCAGTCCTACTGTGCAACCTGCCCTGTTCCGTATACGACCCGGGTCTCTCTTCCCGGGGGGCTTGTACCTCCAGGTGGTGGACGTACGGTTACCTATGAGGTCAAGGATCTTCGGGCCGGGAATATGTATGTATTTATGGTGCGCAGTAAAACCGGATGGTGGACCGAATCTCAGGATTCCAACGAAGTGTCTTTTCTCTGGCAGACACCGCCCGGTATCCCGCAGGGACTGACTGTTGCGGCCGGTGACGGCAACAACGTCCTGCAATGGCAGGCGGTTGACCAGAGTGAAGAGGGCGGAGAAAAAAGCACGGCGGTGCATTATCAGATTTATCGGGCGGTTGACGGCGGAAAAATTGAGGCACTTGGCGAACCCGTTGTTGCCAGCAGCTATAAAGATGAGGCTGTAGAAAACGGTAGAGAGTATTCCTATCAGATACAGGCTGTCAGTCTTTATCCGCAGGGAGTCGTGCGCGGCGGCCTGAGTGATGCCGTGCAGGCGAAGCCGGTGGATCGAACGGCGCCTCCGGTTCCAGATACATTTGAAGGATTGCGGACCGCTGCAGGGGTTAAACTCTTCTGGGAGCATGTTGAGAGCAGTGATCTGGCCGGATATCGTCTGTACCGTCGAACGGTCGGTCAGGGTACACCGACGCTGGTCGGTGAAGTGCTCCTGCCGATGACTATTTTTACAGACCGTCACGCACCGGATGCACCGCTCTATTACTCGATCTCAAGTTTCGATACGCAGAATCCGGCCAATGAGAGCTCCCGTTCCCGGGAGATATACCTCAGCAACTAACCAAAACGTCAGCAGAAGCAAAGAGGCGTGCGGATATATGCATACTCTCCCACTACCGATTCCGTTCTGGAAAATGAATGGAGCCGGTAACGACTTTATAATTATTGACCACCGTCAGCCCCTTGTTCCCCAGGAAAAGATGGCGGAATTCTCCCGGCTCCTCTGCCGCCGGAAGTTTTCCGTGGGAGCGGACGGTGTATTTTTTGTTGAACCATCAACACGAGCCGATTTTTCCTGGCGTTTTTTCAATTCCGATGGTTCCGAGGCGGAGATGTGCGGGAATGGGGCGCGATGTGTGGCCCGTTTTGCGTATATGCAGGGGATTGCCGCCGCGCGGATGCAGTTTGAGACTTTGGCAGGTCTAGTTGAAGCCTCGGTGGCCGATACCCGGGTGGCCATTCGGATGACTCCGCCGCACTCCTTTCTTTTTGATCGGCAGATTGAACTCGACGGACAGAAGTTCCTGGTGCACAGTGTTGACACCGGGGTGCCGCATGCCGTCCTCTTTACTGATAATATTGATACGATTGATGTCGTCGGTCTGGGGCGTCTGATCCGTCATCATCCTGACTTTGCTCCTGCCGGAACAAATGTTAACTTTATCGGCCGGACAGCAGACGGGTTTCGAATCCGGACGTATGAGCGAGGCGTTGAGGATGAAACCCTGGCCTGCGGGACCGGTGCCGCGGCCGGAGCACTGATTGCCGCTGCCAAAGGATTTGCCGAATCCCCGGTGGCCATGATTACATCCGGCGGCGTTGCGCTGACTGTACAGCTGGTTGAACGTGAAGACAGGGAGGCGGCCATGGTCTTACTCCGAGGTCCGGCTCATATCGTGTATAAAGGTGAAATTACGGCGGAAGCCTTTGTGTAAGGGCTGGAGACGCCGGTGTTTACAAGACTGTTTCGTTGCTGAAAGTTAAGATCCGGCCGTATCTTGGATGAGGGGCGAATTATAAGGAGGAGACAATGAAACGATTCGAGGGGGCCTTTACCGCATTGGTCACGCCAATGCGTAACGGGAAGGTTGATGAACAGGGGCTGGTTGATCTGATTGAGTTTCAGATAGCAAGCGGTATTCACGGGGTCGTTCCCTGTGGAACAACGGGTGAATCCGCTACTTTAAGTTTTGACGAGCATAAACGGGTTATCGAACTGACTGTGCAGACGGTTAAAGGTCGGGTTCCCGTTGTTGCCGGAACCGGTGCAAACAACACTCTGGAGGCAATCGAGTTGACCGAATCGGCAAAGAGAAGCGGTGCTGATGCCGTTCTTTCTGTCGTACCCTATTACAATAAACCCAGCCAGGAGGGATTGTATCAGCATTTCAAGGCGATACTTGAGGCCGTTGATATACCCATGGTTCTCTACAACGTGCCCGGCAGGACCGTTACCAATATGCTCCCGGCAACGGTTGCCCGTCTGGCGGCTCTACCGAACGTGATCGGTATCAAGGAAGCCTGTGGCAATCTGAGTCAGGTCAGTGAAATTATACAGATGTGTCCCGAAGACTTCATCGTACTTTCCGGAGATGATTTTACGGCCATGCCGACTGTGCTCATCGGAGGCAAGGGTGTGATCTCTGTGGTTTCGAATGTCGAGCCGGCAAAAACCGCTGCAATGATTGAAGCCGCATCCCGAGATGATGTACCAACAGCCAGGCAGCTGCACTATGAGCTTTTTTCACTCATGGGGGCCATGTTCTGTTATCCGAGTCCGGCACCGGCAAAGAAGGCTCTGGAGATGCTGGGAAAAATTGCCTCAGCGGAAGTACGTTTACCCATGACCCAGATGGACCTTCCAAGTATCGAACGGTTGAAGAAGGACATGATCGATCTCGGTTTGCTTTAATTGCCATCAGGAGGAGAGAGTATGGTCAGAGTTGTTGTGGCCGGTGCTGCCGGGAGAATGGGACAACGCATTATTCATATGGTCCACGGTCATCCGGAACTCACGTTAACCGGGGCCTTTGAGCAGTCGGGAAATGCCGCAATCGGTAAGGATGCGGGAGTGATCAGCGGATTGGGTGAAATCGGTGTTACCATTACCGACGGTGTGGATTCGGTTATTGATCGGGCTGATGTACTTATTGATTTTACGTTTCATGAGGCAACAGTCCAATTTGCACGTCGGGCGGCTGAGAGCGGCACCGCGATGGTGATCGGCACAACCGGTCTTACTCCGGAGGAGCTGGCGACCATCAGAATGCTGGCAGAGAAGCACTTCCCCTGTGTCCAGTCACCGAATATGGCGGTGGGCGTTAATGTGCTTTTTAAACTGGTCGAAAAAACGGCCGCTATTCTCGGTGATGCCTACGATGTGGAAATTGTGGAAGCGCATCATCGCATGAAGAAAGATGCCCCCTCCGGTACTGCTCTGAAGCTGGGACAGATGGCGGCGACGGCTCTGGGCAGGGATTTGAATGAAGTGGGGGTCATGGAGCGCAACGGTATCATCGGTGAACGAAGTGACAGTGAGATTGGAATTCAAACAATTCGCGGCGGCGATATAGTCGGCGAGCATACCGTCTATTTCGCCGGGATGGGCGAACGTTTGGAAATCACCCACAGGGCAACGAGCCGGGACAACTTTGCCCGAGGTGCGGCGGTGGCTGCCCGATGGGTGGTGGACAGGCCGAAGGGGCTTTATACGATGTTTGATGTCCTTAACCTGCACACGTTTTAAAAGACCGGTTTGCCGTCTTAGTTGCTGTGGCGCCTATTCAACCCGGAGATTCCCCTGGTTATACTGTTCACAACGCCGCTATCGGGTTAGGATCTAACCTGGGGAATCCTCTGGAGACCATTCAAAAAGCATGGCTGGATATCCAGGCACATCCTGGTCTTTTTCCGGTCGCGCTTTCATCTCCATACCATAGTGAGCCTGTGGATATGGTCAGCTCACGCTGGTTTATCAATGCTGTCGGGCTCGTTCGGACGGTGTTGCCCCCTCGCTCCCTGCTGCGTTTTCTCCAGAATATTGAACAGCGGTATGGTCGAAGGCACGTCCCCGGGCAAGACGGTTACGATGATCGTACTCTTGATCTCGATCTTCTCCTCTACGAAGATGCTGTTATCAGTGATGAGGAACTCACAGTTCCTCATCCCCGGATGACGGAGCGTCTGTTCGTCATGGTGCCTCTCGTAGAGGTGGCTGCGGAGCTGATCCATCCGCACCATCGAAAGACAATGCGAACGATCCTGAGAGATCTGCACAAGCGAAAGGTTCGGCAAAAAATTATGCCCCGTTGCTGGGAGAACGGTTCCTAGGAGAGGTCGATTGAGTGGTGGAAAGGTTACGATGGAAATTCAGTTAGACATTTGTTCCACTACCTATATAATGATCTCAGATTAACGAATAAAGGATGCTTTTTGAGTATCCGCAGGTGAGGACTTCTTATTGCTATGTTGGCCATACGTTTTTTGGTTCTCGCCCTTCTCTGTTATGCCGGTTGGTATGTCATCCGTGGTTACCGGAAGAAAAAACAGACTTCCTTCATCCCGGACCCTGATACAGACCCGCAGGATGTATTAGTTGAAGACCCTGTCTGTCACCTGTTAATTCCGAAGCATCAGGCAATTCGGTTGCGAAAGAACGGTGTGACATATTACTTCTGCAGCGAACAATGCTGTGATGAATTTGCTGAAAAAACGAAGCAAGGAGAGTCATGAAATTCTTTATAGACACTGCCAATATTGATGAAATCAAAAAGGGATTAGCCTTAGGAATGGTTGATGGCGTGACCACCAATCCATCGCTTATTGCAAAAGAGCCACGACCGTTTCTCGAGATTCTGAAAGAGATCTGTGGCCTCGTCGATGGGCCGGTGAGTGCTGAAGTTGTGAGCCTTGATGCCCAGGGGATGGTGACAGAGGCTCGTGAACTGGTAAAGATCGCTGACAATATTGTTATCAAAATTCCTATGATTGAAGAGGGTTTAAAGGCGGTTAAACAGCTCTCTTCCGAAGGGATTAAAACAAATGTCACCCTGGTTTTTTCTGCATCGCAGGCGCTATTGGCTGCGAAAGCAGGTGCGGCGTATGTCAGCCCTTTTGTTGGTCGGCTGGATGATATTTCGGTAAACGGTCTTGATTTAATATCCGATATAATGACGATTCTGAGAAATTACGGGTTTGCGACCGAAGTTATCGTTGCATCGGTGCGCCACCCGATGCATGTGGTTGAATCAGCCCTTCTCGGAGCAGATATCGCCACGATCCCCTATAAGGTTATTGCCCAGTTGGCAAAACATCCGTTAACCGATATCGGTATGAAACAATTTCTTGCGGATTGGGAAAAACGACAACAGTAATACAGCTATCATGCGGGTTTATTCTTTTTTTGCCGGGGTTCTTATGTTGTTGCTTGCGCTGCCGATGTCGGCGGACGCAGCCATGTATGCCTACGTCGATGCCCGGGGAGTCTGTCATTATACGAATGTGCCGGGGGATGGCCGGTATAAATTAAACACGCGGGCGAGCAGGCGTATCGGTTCACCTGAGAATCAGCTGGTCAAAACGATTATGCGGCGTTCCAATAATGGTCTCTCGCCGGGTACGGCCATGAACAGAGGTAATCTGGCGTTTCGGAACGGCGGGTACACATTTAGAAGCGCTCCACAAACCATAGAACGATACATCCAGCTTGCTGCCAGATACCACCAGGTGGACCCGTTACTGATCAAGGCGGTTATTAAAGCCGAATCAAATTTTAATCCGAACGCTTTATCCCCCAAAGGGGCTCAGGGATTGATGCAGCTTATGCCCGGAACAGCCAGGGATATGGCTGTGGATGATCCGTTTGACCCCTACCAAAATATTATTGGAGGAACCAAATATCTCCGATATCTCCTTGACAATTTTAATGGAAATGTGGAACTAAGCCTTGCGGCTTACAATGCCGGTCCCGGAAGAGTCGCGCCATTTGGAGTTGTTCCAGGGATTCCTGAAACCCAAAATTATGTTGCAAAGGTACTTGAAACGTACCGTTCCTACCGTAACGGTAGGCCTCCTTTTTCGTCTAATATCAATGTCAGACAAATGGTAACCGTCAATTGAGACGTTTTTCCAAAATAATCAACCTGCCCAATGTAATAACAGGCAGCCGGTTCATACTTTCCGGCTGCCTGGCCTTCCTATTGCTGCAAGAGCAAACCAATACCATAGGGTTGACAGCCTGGCTGGTTTTTTCCATCGCTGCCGGATCAGATTGGATCGATGGGTATTTTGCAAGAAAGTATAAAGCCGTTACAGTGCTTGGTCAATTGATGGATCCGCTTGCTGACAAGGTGCTGGTAACAACGGCATTAGTCATGCTTGTTGCAAGTGGGAAACTACCTGCATGGATAGCACTTATTATCCTCTGCCGGGAAATGATTGTAACCGGACTCCGTGGAGTTGCGTCTTCATCCGGTATAGTGGTCAGTGCAAGCAGTCTTGGTAAATGGAAGTCAACCCTCCAGTATATCGGTCTTGGAATTTTGATTTTTCCTCCAGGTGTCCTTTCTATTAAAAATCTGCATGAGATTGGATTGATCATCATGTACTTTGCATTGATTCTTACCGTATGGTCAGGAATCGATTACTTTTATAAGTTGCGAAGAATTTTTCTTGTTGAGGTCTAGTCAAAGACATTACTCGTTTTCGCAATGCAGTTCTATTCAGCTCCATCTGTTGAACCCGGTCCCGTTTGATTAAACCGGTGGGCAATTGGTCTTATAGCCATTCCATGTATTTTTCTGTGGTGTAGGCTCAGGATGGGGTAATGACGTCTTTGGAATGAGAGGTTTGGAGCAAGAATCAGTGCTGTCTCACAGATTTTCCCACAGCAAGATCTGCGGTGAAACAACATGTTGTGGTGATGGTGGTTTAAAAAGCTCGAACAAATCTCTTCTGGCAAACAGGTTGAGCTGCAGCAATCGGAGTAT
>JAAYDD010000350.1 GCA_012729435.1 Desulfobulbus sp. | reverse complement strand
CAGCTTCGTACTCTTCACGCGGTCCGGTGATGATCAGGGAGTTGGTCTCCGAATCGGCCACGATCTTTACTTCTGTAGAAATAGCGCTTCCGGAAACCGTTCCTCCCGGAGTACCTCCCCCCATACCTTTGCCGCCAAGGGCATCACCCGGAAGGTTCGTCAGCACCTTCACCATCTCTTCAGCATTGGCATGCTGAAGGTAGATGACATGAAGATTCCCCTCCTTTCGGGGAGTATCTTCATCCAGTTTTGCTACAAGGGCTCGGATTCGCTCCATCGACGCCTTGGGGGCAACGACAATTAACGCATTGGTTCGTTCAAAAGGGATAACTTTGACGGCTTCCGGACGCTGCCCCTTCTGAGAGGGCATACCGGTGAACAGCTGTCCGATTGCTTTGGAGATACTCTCCGCCGAAGTACGGTGCAGTGGAATAATAAGCATTTCATCGCCATCAGACGGCACATCGACGGTCCTGATTATCTCCATCAGACGGGAGATGTTCGACTGGAAATCAGTGAGGATGAGCATACCCGATCCAGCATGGGAAATAATGACACTGGTCTTGGAAACCAGGGGTATGAGCATATTTTTTATTTCTTCGGCATTGGCATGTTTCAGGGAGACAATCTGGGTGACAACACGATCATCACCGCCGTAGCTCACATCGTCATCATGCAGGGTGGCGATGTTTTTTGACCGGGCGACCACCGACGGTACGATCTTGATGATGGAACCGCTGGGTACCGCCGCAAAACCGTTAACTTCCAGGACTGATTCGAAAACCTTGTAGGCATCCACTTCTGAAATTCGGGTTGGCGAGATGATCGTCACCTTGCCCTTGACTTCACGGTCAACAATAAAGTTTTTCCCCGTCAACTCACTGATATATTTAATAAAAATATTTATATCAACATCGTTGAAATCGATTGTAACATACCGCTGTGCCTGACCGCCCTGTTGCGTTATCTTGGGGCCGGCAGCAAACAGCGGAGATATACCGCCCAGGAGGCAGCTTGCAAAAAAAACCGCGGAAAAACTGTACAGCAGAAGTGTTCTCATCATTTTGTTCACAAAATATATGCTATCGATAATCGCCATTCCGGTTGTCGCTTTAATCAAACCGTTCGATTCTCACAAACCGTCTCTTGTCTTACTTTCCTTCTCTTGGAGTCGCCGACGAAGACTGCTGTCCCATCCCCTCAGCTGCCACCGGCACCGTCGGATGCTGCTGGTTCACCTGTTCCGCATCTTGAGCCGGACCGGTATTCCGAAAACTGATCCGTCTGCGGGGCTGTGCTTCCGGAACTCTGACAGCATCCTCTCTCTCTGACAGGCCACCCGGCTGTTTCATGACTCTGCCGTCCATACGCGGGGAGACTCTCTGTTCGGCATCCTCGCTTTCCGGCTCTTTTATAGTCAACACCTCTTCATGGCCGTTAACGAGCAAAACGACCTTGCCCCGGGTAATATGACTGATGACCGCCCCCTGCACACTTGCACCCACCGGATACAGCTCTTCCAGGGCGCTCTTTTCATCACGAATGATTGCCCGCGCATCGTCCTTTCCTCCGGTTATTGTTCCAAGCAGCGCGAGCTGCAGTTTGGTCTCCATCAAATCATCCACATCGGCAGACAACAGCGCGTCCCGTTCACCAACCAAAGCCTGAAAGATATTTCTCCTTAAAATGATCTGATAATTTTCTTCCTGAGATTCTTCCGGACTTTCACTGACCTCTTTCATCTCCCGGGAATCTTCCTCTTTTTTATGCAACACGGTCTGCTGAGGTTTCTGGAGACGGTCCTCAACCCGACCGTACCAGAACGACACACCGGCATAGATGAGCAGAGCTATAATTATGAGGCGAAGCGCGGTGATAATCACTGGTTCAGTGTAACTCCTGTTCTAATTTTTGAAACAAGATCGCATACTCCTGAAAATGAATCCCCGGATCCATGAGTGTTCCCGAAATTCTAAATGGAAGAGCTTTGTCTTTTAATTGAAGATGTAAGGCTTCAAATGCAAGAGTATTTTTCACGCCGGCAAAAAAATCGCTCCTGGGTTCCATATCACCTTCGATGTCCAGTTCACTGAGCATCGGATGGGTTTGTGGGCTGATCGTTCCCCAAAAACGTCCATCAAACAGCACTGACCTCACAACTCCATCCTTGACCTGCAGTTCTCCGTCCCGACTGTGTAAAGTCACTGTTATTTCATAAAAAGGTAGCTCTGAGTGAGCCAGAACCGGTCTTTTCAGACCAAGACGTCCATCTTTTACTTTCAGATCAGCATCCACGGAAAACAAAGTCCGGTCCTGCACCTGCAACGAAAACCTGCCTGTGGCAATCCCCTGCACCTCTCTGCCCAATGCGTGATGCCAAAAAGGCAGGTCCGCCGTATTTATTGCCTGGAAGGCTCCTTTCATCTGCACATCATCTTTGCTCAGTACTTTTGACAGAAAGCCGTCAATCTTACCCCGGTTCATCTCAACTTTGAAGCCGGCCTGCAATCGGCGATGACGTAATGATTCCATGGGTTGCAAAGACAAGGTTATCCGGTCTATTCCAAGTAATCGCCGGTTCCTCTCCGTCCGATCATATCCTTCCACATCATGGAGCATCAGATTGGCCGGCAAAGCAAAGGCCAATGAGTCGATCCGCCAGTAGGATGCAGGCCACATTCGTTCAAGTTCAACTTCAATGGCACGGCGTAACGTTTCCTGCGGAAAGAGCAGCCACAAGAACAGAACAAGCACACCTCTCACATAGAGGAAATAACCGATACCGGCGCTTAACCAACGGCGGATTCTTTTCAACACAGGCTCGTCCACCCCTTATTCGCTTGCCGGCAACTCATCCACCTGATCCACACTCGTCAGGTGCAGGGTCACATCAAGTGTCCCCGTCTCTTTTCCGTTCTCTTGAACTATAATTTTACTGACCCCGACAAGTTCTTTTGGCGCTTCAATCAGCTCAAGGAACTCGACAAGCTTGCCAAGACTGACACCCTGTAAACGCATTTCAACCCGGCTTTGTTTAAAATGATCGCCTTCCGTTGATTCCGACGGTTTCATGTACGTAATCAGTTCTTTTACTCCACTTCCGGTGGCCTTCTGTTCAACAAAGGAAAATAAACTGAAACCCGGTTCGCGTTGTGCCAGCAAAGTGGATAAAGAACCGGAGTTTCTGTTCACCCGCTGATAACGTTGCTGCAGTTCCCGCATCTCCACAATAGCCTTTTCACGAGTCTGCACTCTTCTGGACAATTTTGACCGCCCGTCGATCAGCGGGAAGATCAAGAATTGAAGGACAACAAAAAGAAGAAGAGCTCCGCCGGCAATATACACCGCCAGTTGTTCGCGTCGGCTCAACTGTTGCAGTTTCATACATCCTCTAACTGTAATTGCATCTCAAAACGGATACCGCCATGCCGGTCATCCTTGTCTGCCGCCGCCGAGACGATCTGAACCGACTTAAAGCGCGGTGAAGCGGCCAGAGCACTCTTTATGGCTTCCACAGCATTAAAGGTGTCGGTCGTCCCTTTAATAACCACGGTCTCCTGATCAATACTCAGGCGATTGACCCGGAGAAGAACAGAGCCGGGAATGCGTGCTGAAATATCCGTCAGCAGCCCGAGGACACGCTTGTCATTGTACAGTAATGGAGACGGTGATGCAGGGCCGGTTGCAGACTTCACACGGGCCTGCATCTCAGCAAAGGGATCTCGCACCGCGGTCGTCCCGGCAAACGTCTCTTGAAAAATAGTTGTCATTTCATTGCCTAATGCCTGGTTACGCTGCTGTAAGGTGTGGTAATCATACCATAAAAAACCAAACAGACCGATGAGCAGCATCACCGGTGCCACAAGGGCGCCTCGCAGCTGATTTCGTGTCTTAAAGAAGTTCCCCTTTTTAGCAAACCGTTCCTTGCGAAAGTTCATTGCCGGTCTTTTAAATCCCTGCATGGCAAGGGCAAGAGCACAGCCGTACCACCGATCATCCCAGTGCTCTCTTATCTCTTCCGGGCAGGAGACGGTCATCTCTGTCAAAAGATCAGACGTTTTAACCGGCAAAGAAAAGACCGCGGCAATTTCTTCTTGAACACACGCTACATCGGCCAGAAGACCGGAGAGGATGATACGCTTTGGATAACGGCTCTCCTTTTGTTCAACCCGGAAGTACTGGAGACTCTGCGCAATTAAAAAACAGAGATGCTTCATATGCTCTGTGACTGCTGTAACGTCAGTCACCAGGACATCGCCACTGTCAGTTTGAAAGGGAGAACGTACAACCATCTGTTCAGGGTAGGCAAGAGAGCGGTACAGCTGCGGCTGTCCATCCAGAACGAGTACGATTGAGCAGGATTGCAGATCAGTATGGATGAGAAGAAAATCAGAGCTTGCCTTTTCAAGTCGCGCCAGCAGTACAGCCAGAGAGGTCATGGAGGGGAGAACAATCTCAGGATCAACGCCGGCATCAATTCGCGTCAGCAGGTTCTCCAGTGTGTGTTGCTCCAAAGCAAAAGCGAGAACAGTATTTTCGGATTCTTCCTTTCGGCTGACAACAAACTCGGTGAGCATCGTCTCAATCGGAACCGGAAGCTGCTCTTCCAGCTCAGATGGAAGAATCTGGACGATCTTTTTTCTATCCGCAAACGGAACAGCTAAATTCCGGATACTGAAGAACGAAAGCGGCAGCCCGCAGACAGCGACCCCATCGCGCCAGTTAAGCTGCTCACGCAGCGACCCGATCTGATCTGCCGGATCAGTCGCATCCCGGAGAGGCAGTTTGGCACAGGCCTTAAGCACCACGGTTTTGCGTTGTTGTTCCAGGATTACACCTGTAACGTAGTGATCACCTATGTCAATGCCCAGTGAATACATCTCAGATTATCTCTCGAATCCGGCAGGTTGGTTCGTCATGCCGCTTATTCCTGCTTCCATTGCAGCAGAGTTTGTTTCTGTTCGTTGTCCCGCAGAAGAATACCGGTTCCACGCCGGATAAACTGGTGGTATGTTGCCTGGACTTTAATTTCAAAATACTTCCCGACTACAGCCAGCAGGTCATTTTCAATATCAATGGATGCCGGAATTCCACTGACCTGACGATACCAGTCCACGGTTGCCAACAGCTCTCTATTCTGTGGATCTTCTCGAAAAGCGACCAGATCCTGTGCAAGCTCAGGTGTCATGTCGGCTGACATGGCCTGCAGAACGGGGACTGGGGCAGTATTAAGGTGCACACGGCCGTCATCACCTGCAATAGTGATATACTCAATCAACCCGTCGTGTTCCGCATCCCCGTAAAGGAGTTCAGCGGTCATCCCCTTCACAAGGAGCAACTCCTCGACAGCAGGTATAACCCCGTTTCGACACGAATAAGGTGGTTGAAGTCCCTGATAATAATTCTCTTCGGCCCCTGACGGTCGTTCATCGTCATCCTCATCAACCCAATCGTCGATGGCATCAAGCAGAGCCTCGGCCTGATCCTGATCACTGATGGCGAATCTGCCGGACAACAGCAATCGCAGCCAGACCTGCCGATATCCCTCTTTAGAAGGGTCAGCCAGAGCGTGAATCTGCAGGCGACCGCCGAGATCAGTCACTTTAACAGCTAAGGACACCTCGTCAGAAACAGCCTTCAGCTTCTCCTCGTCCAATCGCCCCCAAAGATCATGGGGCGAATCATACTCATTCTCCTTTAAATCAGCAGCCAGTGCCCCGCGTGCAAGACTGAGTCCGGCGAGAACCATGCCGTCAAGTCGAACCGATTCCCGCTGAGCAGCGGCGGCGGCAGATTGCCGATCAACCGTTGCCATCAGCTGCAGGGTAAGGGCAACTAAAAAGCTGATCGTCAGCAGAGTCAACACTAAAGCCAAGCCCCGCCGGTCAGCGATGATACGACTGTCGCTCATCTTCAGCCTCCGTGGGTATCAGAATACGTGTTGTAAAACTCTGTGAGAGCTCTTTATCGGTATCAACCCAGAATTCGAGCGTACACTCTACCGCAGCCGGCAACGTCCTTTTGTTGTCTGCTGCTCCGATGCTCCAATCCTCCTGCCAGCTGTCGAACTTTTGCCCTTCCCCGTTGAAATACTTCCATTGAACCGCACGTAATCCCTTGACAACCAGCAATGCCTGCTCAGATCCTTCATCACCTGTTCCACCTTCCCGCGAGGAAACGCCAGGTAAAACAGGTGTATCAGAACGAAGCAGCTTGAACTGTCGCTTGTCTCCGTCTTCCTCCACAACCTGATAACAAATGACAGCCAGACCGGGACGTTGTTTCTCCGGATTAAATACGAGGTGCGACTGTGATGGAAAACTTATCTCTACATTTGCTTCTGCATGATCTGAACCGCCCTTCCCTGTGAAAGGAATATCCGGTAAGACAACGGCAGCGGCAATATCTTCACGTATCAGACGCAGAGCGGCCTGGGCCTGGTAAAAGATCTCCTCCTGCTCTTCAGTTGTCTCAACTGTACGGAACGTAGCCGACAGAGAGAGCGTTAACATTGCCATGACCACACCCAGCACCGTGGTCGCCAGCAAAACCTCCAGCAGGGTAAAACCGTGATTCTCCTTCATCGGTCAGAGGTCGCCTTTTTGTAGACAACCGACCGGATTGTAAAGGCCTGTTGTCGATCATGATCGTTTAGAACAGTCAGATCAACCGTCTTGAGCATCCCGTTTATCCCCGGAAGTCCTATTTCCGCCCCCCTTGTCTCTTCCACCTGTATTTTCCAGGAAAATTGCGGGTACAATTCACCAAAATCCCCGGCAGTACTCTGCAGCTCCTCAAAATCATGGATATGCACGTCTGTCAGTTTCCACTGGGCTAACAGGGAAGCCATGGTATCAAAACGTGAACTGCCGGCAATGGCGACGCTCTGAGCCTGAGCTCCAATCAGAGTGACAAGGGCAATGGCAATAAGAGCCACAGCGATCATGACTTCGAGCAGGGTAAATCCGGCCTTGTCCGGGTCCGGCCGCCGTTTTGCTGTTCTACTGAAACAACAGTTTGTAATCCATCTGTTCATGGCCGCTTAGAATCCGGATCTTTCCTAAAAAGGGCGAAAGCACAATTGAAAACCCTTTATCATCATCTTTGTTCAAATGGATGACCGTGGGTTCAACATAACCGTTCTCGGTGAAACGGATAGCATACGCATCAGGCTGGTGAGTCCCGCCGTACCAGGACCAGAAATCACGAACAGCCACTGAATCAGCAAGTTGCAGCTGATTCTGTTTGTCCTCATCCATGTCGTTTCGATCGGTTTTCTCTGGAAGAGCGGTGAACGTACGTTCTTTTTCGTGGTAGACCAGTACAAAAGGAACCTGCTGCTGTTGTGCAAGTTGTGAGGTTCGATGAATCAACGCGACCAGTCTGCGGGCACTTGCTTTCAGCTGATCAGCAAACAGAAAACCTGCAACCTGCGGGATGGTAAGCGAGACGGTCAGAGCAATGAGCGACATGACCACGATGAGCTCAACCAGGGTGAATCCGTTGGCATTCAGGCGGGACGAATGCATATCTGGGATACGCCGGGCTATGATTTTGCTATTGCAGCTCCCAACTGTTGATGTCCGCATCCTTCCCTTCACCACCGGGTTGATTATCAGCGCCATAGGAACTGAGGTCATAATCACCATGTACACCGGGGGAAAT
>JAAYDD010000349.1 GCA_012729435.1 Desulfobulbus sp. | reverse complement strand
TTTCCATCAGGGCGACCATGGCCGGAGTAGCATACACCTCGACCAATCCGCTGCCATAACGAGCGGCCGTTGTTTCAAACTTTACTGTTTCCTCTTGTTTCCCTTTGATTTTTTCGGGTATCTGCAACTCCATGTTCCTCCTCCTTTGTATATCAGGTATTTCTCAGCAGTCGGAACCGGTCAAGGAGTAACCACCTGTCCCGGTGCAGAGCAGACTCGTTGCAAACAGAATTTTATAGCAACAGACAACAGCTTTGGTCAAGGCTCAAAAATAACGCTACAGCACCTAAATGACCGACTGCCATCATGAATCAACCCACCCATCTGATCAGCCTCTGCCCTTTCGGAAAACCATCCTCAGCAGTCCACATCCGAAGCCGCAAAGTCCTGTGTAACAGGCCCCCGGCACACCTGGATCTGAAGAGAGAGAATCATGCTGGAAAAAACCCGGTGTTTTCTTTCAAATTTTTTCCGGCTGGAACGAACAGACGATCCCCTCTTTCAACAGTTTTCATGATGTCCAATCAATCTCACTTTCGAATCTGTCCTTCTGGCAACAGGCTCGTATGAAATCATCAGGCGACTCGGGAGAGAAGTTGTGAACATTAAAAATATATGGTATACGTTTCCATCTTGTGGCGATAGTCGCCACAGGGTAGCACAACACTACCACATTGCTCTTATTCTCAACAACCGCACGAGGATGCCGGAAAAACTTCCACTGCCTCTCAAACAGCCTCCTCAATCATGAGCAAAGCACGGGCTATGCCAGGTCTTACTTTTTCCTCCCATCAATGCGCCGATAAAGCGGCTGAAGCAAATGCACTGAGCCAGCTTTACTCGTTTTTGGCGCTGACCATGCACTATCCCGACCCCAAATTCTGCAACACTGTGTTTTTTGAGGCAATGACCTCTCTTCTCGAGTCTCTGGGCAGTGAAACAGAACTCACCCTTATTCAAAACTGGCTCCACCGAACGCAGGACCCGCTCGACGAGCTGAAAACCGCCTATACTCTCCTGTTCATCACAGCCGGCCCGTCGGGCAGGATCATTCCGCCTTATGCCTCGGTCTACAGGGACGGAAACGGGACCCTGCAGGGAAAAAGCACCGAACAGATCAGAGACTTCTACCGCCGGTGCGGTTTCGATATTGCCGACACGAATGAACCCGCCGACCACCTGCGATTCCAGCTTCATTTTCTCGCTGCTCTGGCAGGTGAAGGCAGATTGGAAGACGAACAGTTTTTTCTTCAGACTTTCTTTCGGCCATGGTTTAAACCCTTTCAGAAAAGATTCATGCAAGAAGCTCGGCATCCGTTCTATACGGTGTCGATACAGTTAATCGATTTTTTTACCAAGGAGGAACAGTAAATGGCAACGAACCTTACCAGGCGGAACTTTCTCAAAGCCGCCTCGATTGCCGCTGCGTCCGTACCGCTGTCCAAGGTGACGGCCAAAGCCCAATCGGGTGTGGTCAAGGCACCGCTGGTTTCGCCAGGTAGCTTCAAAAATACCCAAACTGCTGTTGGCGGCGTTTGCGAGATGTGCTTCTGGCGCTGTCAACTGGTTGGCAAGGTGCGGGACGGTCGTCTGATAAAGCTCGAAGGTAACCCAAAATCAATTGACAATGGCGAAGCAATATGTGCCCGCGGTAACGCCGGTGTCGCCATGCTTTATGATCCGGATCGTCTCAAGTATCCGCTCAAAAACGTCGGTGAGCGCGGCGCGCCCAAATGGCAGCGGATCTCCTGGGAAGAGGCGCTGGACACATGCGCCGCCAAACTCAAAGCGATTGTTGATCGGGACGGTGCCAAAGGACTGTGTTTTTTCGGTCACGGTTCACACGCCAAATACCTCATGGACTTTCTTGAGCGAACCGTCAGCACGCCCAACGTTTCAGAGGCCTCTTTTTTTCAATGCCGCGGTGTCCGTGATACAGCCTATCTGACCACTTTGGATATTGCACCTGATGAAAACGTGGACATGGCCAACGCCAAGGTTATCTTTTTCACCGGCACTCATCTTGGTGAAAACATTCACCTTTCCCATGTCAAAAACTACCTCCGAGGTCTTGAGCGAGGGGCAAAACTTATCGTTGTGGATCCCCGTTATTCGGCCTCTGCCGCCAAGTCGCACATCTGGGTACAGATTCGCCCGGGCACCGATACCGCGTTTATCCTGGCCATCATGAACTATCTGATCCAGAATAAGAAGTATAACGCCGATTTTGTCGAGGAACATGGGGAAGGGTTTGCGGAAATGGCCAAGGGTATCCGGGAATGGACCCTTGAAAAGGCAGCAGAAGAATGTGATGTTCCGGCCTCACAGATCAAAGAGGTGGCGGATCTCATGGCTGCGAACATGCCCCATGTGGCCATTCACCCCGGACGGCATACCACCTGGTACGGCACCGATTTCCAGCGCAGCAGGGCCCTGGCATGCCTGACCGGGTTGCTTGGCGCAATCGGTTGCAAAGGCGGACTGGTCATACCTAAAGGTCCCAAAGGTTTAACCCGGATCAACT
>JAAYDD010000348.1 GCA_012729435.1 Desulfobulbus sp. | reverse complement strand
CAGGGACCAGCAGGTGATGATCACGCTGGGTTTACATGAACAGCTGATTGATGTAATGGGGACAGTTGTTTACACGACGGATGAAGCCGGTCTACACCATAGCGGGATAGAATTTTTTCATGTCTCCGACCATGACCAGCAGGTGCTTGACAGTTATATAGCCGCCTTTCAGCAGCAGTATCCGGTCGATACTGCACAGTATCCCATGGAAAAGAATTAAAAACTTCAACAGGCTGCCCGCCTGCCCTGTCTATTCTCTGACACGTCCGTATTCATCATCAAAACGCACGATGTCATCCTCGCCGAGATAGCTGCCGATCTGTACTTCAATCAGCTCCAGAGGAATGACTCCGGGATTTTCCAGTCGATGGACTGTGCAGCTCGGGATATAGGTCGATTCATCCTCCTTCAACAGAATCGTCTCCTCGCCTCTCTGCACCTTTGCGGTTCCTGTTACCACCACCCAGTGCTCATGCCGGTGGTGGTGCATCTGCAGGGAAAGGCTTGCGCCGGGATTTACTGTAATCCGTTTGATCTGAAAGCGCTGTTGTATTTCCAGAGTCGTGTAACTTCCCCATGGTCGGAATACGGTGCGGTGTACATGATATTCGCCCCGTTTGTTGTACTTCAACTTATCAACAATCTTTTTGACATCCTGGGATCGGTCCAGAGGAGCGACAAGAACAGCATCTGCAGTCTCCACCACCATGGTGCTGTTCAATCCCACGGCCGCCACCAGAGTGTGTTCTGAGCGGATGAGAGAATCCTGCACCTCTTCAAGGAGCACATCTCCATGCACCACGTTTCCCTGCTCGTCCTTCGGGCTCACTTCCCAGAGAGCGCGCCATGAACCTATGTCGCTCCACCCAAGATCCGCCTGAACCACTGCCGCCAGCCTCGTCTTCTCCATCAGTGCGTAATCAATAGAGTCGGAAGGACAGGAGGCCATGGCCGTATCTCCAAAACGGAAAAACAGACCGTCTGCCCGACCGGCGACAATCGATTCTGTCATGGCAGCAACGATGTCAGGGGCATGAATCTGCATCTCACTCAGAAGTGTATCCGCAGTAAAAGCAAACATGCCGCTGTTCCACAGGTAATTCCCGCTTGCATAATACTGCTCGGCTGTGGCCAGATCAGGTTTTTCCACAAAACTGGCCACCGAATGTCCGTCTCCCTTGGCAATGTATCCGTATCCGGTTTCCGGATGATCCGGCACAATACCGAAGGTGACAATCCGTCCCTGCCGGGCCAGTTCGACCGCTTCATGCACTGCAGCCTCAAATTCCTTTGGTTTGAGAATGAGATGATCGGCCGGCAGCACGAGCAGTATATCGCCACCGCGCCCCTGGCTGCTCACATAGGCAGCGGCTCCACAGATGGCAGGAGCAGTATTTTTACCGTGGGGCTCCAGAAGGATACGAAAATCCAACGTCAACCCCAGATCCTCCAGCTGGCTCTTTGCCAGAAATCGGTGCTCTTCACCAACAACAATGAGCGGCGGCAGCGTATTTTCGAGTTGAATCACCCGGTGAACAGTGGTCTGCAACAGTGAGCGCTCTCCTGTTAAACTGATCACCTGCTTAGGATAGAGCTCCCGAGAGAGCGGCCACAACCGGGAACCGGTTCCGCCAGCCAGAATAACGGGTTGAATTGCCACAATGAAACCTCAGAAGAGTTGATTGTTCGCGATTGAATCCGTTCTTCTCATGAACGGATGATATGAAGCAGGTCTTCAGTTACACGTCGGAGTAACTCCTCGTCGCCTTTTGTCTCTACATTCAAGCGCAGAAGCGGCTCGGTATTTGAGCGACGGACATTAAACCGGAAATATGGGTACTCAATGGACAGACCGTCCGTCCGGTCAAGTACACCGTCCGGATATTGCTGTTCTATGGCAGCAATGACCTGATCAGGGTCCTGCACAATCGAATTGATCTCCCCGCTCACCGGATAGGCCGCCATACGCGCATCACACAGGGCTGACAACGATGTCCCGCTGACACTCATCAGTTCACAGACCAGCAACCAGGGAAGCATTCCGGAATCACAGTAACCAAAATCACGGAAATAATGGTGAGCCGACATCTCACCGCCATAGACAGCGTTATGATT
>JAAYDD010000347.1 GCA_012729435.1 Desulfobulbus sp. | reverse complement strand
TGAGCAGAACCGCACCGAAGATGATAATGGCGGCCACAATTTCATTGCGGGTGATACCGCCCAGCTCCTGGTACATCCGGGAGGCCTTCTCCTTCAGTCCGGGAATACGATCCCGTTCAGGTTTACTGAAGACCATGAAAAAACCCCAGAGAAGGAAGACCATGAGCCAGCCGAGCGGGAACATGTAATAGGTCAGTGTGCCAAAGCCGATTTCCACATTCATCATGTCCTTGTAAAAGCCGATGGCCACAGCACCGCGGGCCGCACCCAGGAGGGTCACAACAGAACCGGCACCGGCCACATAGGCCATTCCCATGAACAGGCACCGGCCGAATTTGGTGGGTGCCTTTTCATTGGTGTAGAGGGCGTAGATCGCCATGAGCAGCGGGAACATGGTGGCTGCCACCGCTGTGTGGGCCATGACGTGGGTCAGGGCGGCGGTCATGATGAAACAGCCGAGCATGATCATCGATGTCTTCTCACCGATGATCGAAAGCATCTTGTAGGCAATCCGGCGGGTCAGACCGGTCTTGGTGAAGACCATGCCGATGACCACCGATCCGAAGATAAAGAGTACCGAGGGGTCCATATAGTCCTTAAAGGCCTCGGTCGGGGTACGGATGAGAAACAGGGCCTGCAGAGTTCCGATCAGGAGACTGGTGACACCGATCGGCACCACCTCAAAGATCCACCAGGTGGCGGCAACGGCAAAAACAGCCAGTGCCCCTTTGGCCTCTTTGGAGAGGACAAAATGTTCTCCCTTGGGATCAATGGCATCAGGCCACGGAGGAGCGTAGTAGATAATAAAAAACAGGGCGAGTCCGCCGACGAGGAACAGGGTGCGCTTCCAGTCGAACGGGGACTTCGTTTCCGGGAGTTCTTTAACGATCATAGCAGACATGGGTGTTTTCCTTCAGCAGTAGGGGGGCGCGGAAAGGCTCACAGTGAACATCTGGAAGCCAGGGCTTGAAACACGTCAACCAGGAGGATGACACCGATAACAGTATCATTTTCAACCACCGGCAGAGAGTTGAGTCGCTGATCCACCATAACCTCCGCGGCGTGGAGCGGATGGAGGCGCGCTTCGATCGACTCGATCGGAGGCTGCATGAATCCGCGAACCTGCTGCTCTCCCTGGCGTTTGCATTCCTGCTGAAAGCTGTCTTCCATCAGGATGGCCAGCTCTGAAAAGTAGATGGGTTTGCCGTAAAAAAAAGATCTCTTCCGGTCAACGAACAGACTGGGGAAGTAGCAGGTCAGAATATTTCGCAGTGTCAGGCGGCCCACATACTGAAAGTCTCTGTTGATAACGAGCAGTTCATCGTACTTCAGCCTCCCGTTCGCATCGACATGGGTGAAGAGCGCCCCCACGGCATCATGGACCATGGCGTTGGCGCGCACATGGGGATACTCTTCAAGTGGAATGATGAGGTCCTTGATAATTGGCATTGTATTCATGCCTTTCTCCTTATGGGTTGAGGTGTTTACCAGCTCTTGCTTTGAACGATCTTGCGCAGTTCTTCCTGCGACTGCTTCTGCAAAACGAGCATCTTCTGTCCTTTGGCCTCACCGATCTTTTCGAGAAGTTCGGAGAGTTCAACGGGTTTCTGCAGGAAATCCGTGGCTCCGAGTTTCATGGCCTCGACCCCGCTCTTGATGGATCCGTGGCCGGTGAGCATGATGATCTCTGCATTGGGGTTATCGGCCTTGATACGGCGCAAGGTCTCCAGGCCATCGATGCCGGGCATGGCCAGATCAACAACTATGGCGTCATACTCCTGCTCTTTGGCCTCGATAATCGCCTGTTCGCCGCTGGTGACAGCACTCACCTTCAACCCCCGCAGCTCAAGTCGATTGGACAGTGTTTCCAGAAATTCTTTTTCGTCATCAACGAGCAGAACTCTTGCCTCCATGTGGTCTTCCATAATCTCTCCTCTGAAACCGTTTCCATTGAAAGTGTCGGCTGCATCATGCGGTCGAGCATTGGTCCCTGCACTGGAACTGAACCGAGATTCAGTTTCTTCGGTGGAGACAGTTGCAAGGCTGAGGCCAGGTTCACTGTTTTTTAGGTTTTTTCTTATAAAACAAAGGGTTGTCCGGATCAGTACAGGCGCAGAGATTATGCCTCAGGAAAGAAATGAAACAATTAGAAACTTTTTGCAACAACTATATGTTCCAAAATGTTCCTAATTGTTGCGTAAAGAGTGTTTCAGGGGGCAGGGGCATGGGAGTCCATGCTCAGGTGAAAGACGGGCGGCAGTCGTGAAGATGACGATGCCGCCCGGTATGCCGGAGATGTTCAAAAAGAAGGACCGGCCTGTTTATCCGAGTACAGACACTTCTCCGGTGGCGATATCGTAGTAGGCGGCAACCACGAGCACTTTGCCTTCGGTCACAAGGTCGGCAATGATCGGTTCTGATTCGGCGATCTTTTTTGCCGTGGCCTGCGCGAGGAGTTTAGAGGCATTATCACACCAGTCGCCCTCAAGCCCCATGGTATGTTTCAAGGCAGTAGCAAGCGGTGGAATCAGGGTGGCCATGTGACCGTAGGCCTTGGCACCCCTGGAGGCCGCATTGATGGCCCCGCACGAAGAGTGCCCCATTACCATCACCAGAGGGGTATGAAGATGCGCCACAGCATACTCAATGCTGCCGAGCATGTGATCACTGATCACACCGCCTCCTACCCGGAGAATGAACAGGTCCCCCAGTCCCTGGTCAAAGATGTCCACCGGCGGTACGCGGCTGTCCGCACAGGTCAGGATCACCGCAATCGGTTCCTGGCCGTCAAGAAGTCTCTTGCGGGATTCTTCACAGTGGTTGGGGTGTTCAAGCTGTCCCTTGACAAATCGCTCGTTGCCGGCCAGCAGAACCTTCAGCGCATCTTGTCCGGACAACCGTGGCTTTGTTGCAGTCATGGCGTGCTCCTTGAGAATTGGAGTGTTTCATTTGGAACAGGATGGACCACACCGACGGTTTTGCCGACGCCGTCCCCCGCAGAAAATTGCGTTTTTTTATCAGCATCACCTTGTTTATGCAAGAAAATAACAAAAGAAACGTACAGAAAACTGCCGGGACTGCACTTCCTGCAAGGAGCTCTGTTCTGCCTGAGAAGGGGGGATCAGGCAGCGGGCAAAGGATGGCGGCACAGCCGGCCGGACATAAAAAAACAGGGGTGTCCGCCTTTGCCGGAGCATGTTCTCCGCGCGATCATGCTGCCATAAAAAGGAGGTGGTGATTTTTTCCGGCTGATCGGTTTTGTCTTGACGACTGATCAAAATACATTTATTACTCACCCGAAACTGACTGAGTACTCAGTCGAGATTTGGCCAGTACCGCACAACTTCGCATGAAAAAAAAAGAACGGATTCTCCAGGCGGCAACCTATCTCTTTGCCCGCAAAGGATACAGTGACACCCCCATGCACGAACTGTCAAAGATGACCGGCACTGCAGAGGGAACGATCTTCTATCATTTCAAAAACAAGCAAGGGATCTTTTTGGCGATCCTCGAAGATCTCAAGGATACGATCCTGCCGGAGTTTGAACAGTACCGGAAGGTGGAGTCGGAGAACACCGGACTGGACATGGTCATGGAAACCATCTCATTCTACCTGTATATGGCAAAAAGCCGGGAAGATCTCTTTGCCATCCTCCACCAGCGCCATCCCTACGAACTGGCAGTCAGTAATGCCGAGTGCCGCGATATTCTCGAGGCCATCTACAACTGCTTTATTGATATCTTTGAATCGGCCATTGTTGCCGGACAGGCGGACGGCTCCATTCATTCCGCCATTGTCGCCCGCAAGTCGGCCCTCATTGTCTTCGGGATGGTGGACAGCATGGTCCGGTTTCGCATGAACAACCTCTACGACGTTGAAGCGCTGTACAGTGAACTCATCGAGTCCTGCCGGCGGATGCTGCAAAGTGAACCCTGTTGATGTGGTAAAAAAGACCGTTACTCATAGACCCATAGAACGATCCGAGGTGAAACGAACAGTATGATAAAGCGAATCTTTCCCTTCCTTGACTGGTTTTCCGGTTACAGCCTGCCTTTTTTGAAGGCGGATGCCGTTGCCGGCCTTACCGTTGCCCTGGTCCTGATTCCCCAGTCCATGGCCTATGCCCAGCTTGCAGGAATGCCGGCCTATTACGGTCTCTATGCCGCCTTTCTGCCACCGATGATCGCCGCCCTCTTCGGCTCAAGCCGGCAGCTTTCCACGGGGCCCGTGGCGGTCGTCTCGCTCATGACGGCAGCCTCGCTCGAACCTCTTGCCACGGCCGGGAGTGAAAGCTTCATTGCCTATGCCATTCTCCTCTCCCTGCTGGTCGGTCTGTTTCAGTTGAGCCTCGGCGTTCTCCGCCTCGGACTGGTGGTTAACTTCCTCTCCCACCCGGTGGTGAACGGTTTCACCAATGCCGCCGCCATTATCATTGCCACCTCCCAGTTATCAAAGATGTTCGGCGTCAATGTGGACAGTGCGGAGCACCACTATGAGACGATCATCAAGGTCGTTCAGTCAGCCCTTCACTACACCCACTGGCCCACGCTGCTGATCGGTATTCTGGCGCTGGTCATCATGGTTGTTCTCAAACGTATCGCTCCAAAGGTGCCGAACGTGCTTGTCGCAGTGGTTGTCACGACCCTGCTTTCCTGGCTGATCGGCTTTGAGCACAATACCGGCGTCAAAAACACCGCGCTGCAGTCGCCGGTTGCCCTGGAAAAGATACTTTCCTTTAATGAGGCGGTGGAGAGCATTCCGCCGCTGGCGGAAGAGCGCACCAAGACGAGTAAGATCCTCGAGGAGGCCAAAAAGGGGAACGATGCCATTGCCCGGCTTGACGCCGAGCATGACGACCGGGTCATTCAGTCAAAGATTGAGGAGTTCAAGGACAAGGCGCATCTCTACCGGGAAGAGATACGTCTTCTCCTCTTCAAAGCGGTCAGTCAGCCGGATGGTACCGTACTCTACTATCCGTCTGATCAGGTACCGGCCGAGGCCAAAACCGATGGCCGGACCTGGCGCATCCGCGTTGGCAACAAACCCCTTGATCTGGAGAAGATACCTCTGACCGGCGGTGGTGAGGTGATCGGCACGGTACCCAAGGGACTGCCGGCCTTGAGTGTGCCAAAGCTTGATTTCGGTGTGCTTCTGCACCTCTTTCCCTATGCCGCCATCATTTCCCTCCTGGGATTCATGGAGGCCATCTCCATTGCCAAGGCCATTGCGAGTAAAACCGGTCAGCGTATCGATCCCAATCAGGAACTGATCGGACAAGGGCTTGCCAACATTGTCGGTGCAATTGCCAAGAGTTATCCTGCCTCCGGTTCGTTCTCCCGTTCGGCGGTCAACCTGCAGGCCGGGGCGATCACCGGTTTTTCGAGCGTGTTCACGAGTCTCACCGTTGTTGTGGCTCTCCTGTTCTTCACGCCTCTGCTCTATCATCTGCCGCAGTCAGTGCTTGCCGCCATCATCATGATGGCGGTTATCGGTCTCATCAACGTCTCAGGTTTTCTGCATGCCTGGAGGGCCCAGTGGTACGACGGCCTCATCTCTATTCTCTCTTTCCTCTGTACGCTCTGGTTTGCACCGCATCTCGATAAAGGCATCATGCTCGGTGTGGTGCTCTGCCTTCTCGTCTTCCTCTATAAGAATATGCGTCCGGTTATCACCTCGCTCACCCGCGACCGCAGCCGCGTGCTCGTCTGTGCCGTAACGAAGGGCCTGGAGGAATGCAGATATCTGTCGATTATCCGGTTTGAAGGCCCCCTGTTTTTTGCCAACGCGAGTTACCTGGAAGACAAGATTTCGGATCTGATGCTCTGCAAGACCACCCTGCGTCATATCTTAATTGTTGCCAACGGCATCAATGACATTGACGCTTCCGGTGAAGAAACATTATCCTTGCTCGTCGGAAGGCTTCGCAGCGCCGACATCGATGTCTCGTTCAGCGGTATCAACGAAACGGTGATGAAGGTGCTCGTCCGCACCCATCTGTTCAACAAGATCGGTGCTGACCATATCTATCCGACCATGGAAGAGGCTCTGCGCACCATCCATCCGGCTGTTCATGGCAAAGAAGAGACAGCGGGCTGTCCCTTAGGCGACCATCCCCAACCCGAGATTATTCACCCTTAGGAGAGTGTTCCCATGTCTGTGATAACTGTATTCAATGCGTTGTACTGTAATGAAGAGATGATCGTACCGCAGCTGGTGGAGAAGACCGGGTATCGGCTTGTGGAGGATGACGAGATTGTGGCCCGGGCCAGCACCCTGTCGGACCTCTCCCGGGATCGGATAAGCCGGGCCTTCACAGCCAGGACTTCGCTCTTCAATCCCTTTACGCACGAAAAGGAACGCTCCATCGCCTATCTGCGCCTGGCCATGGCCGATATCCTTTCCCAGGGGAACCTCGTGGTCAACGGATTTTGCACCCACTTCATCCCGGCCTCTGTAACCCATGTTCTTCGCATCTGTCTGGTGGCGGATATGGCCTACCGGCTGGAGAAGGCCGGAAATCTCTCTTTCCCGGAGAAAGACGCCCTCAAGATGATCCATAAGAGTGATGAGGACAAGAGCGCCTGGACCCGGCAGCTGACCGGCAATGCCGATCCCTGGGATTCGGCGCTGTACGACATTGTCATTCCCACTGAAAAAATCGGCCCGGAAGAAAGCGTCCACCTCATCCTTCGCAACCTGAATACCGACGTGCTTGTGCCGACTGCAGCCTCACTGGCCGCACTGGATGACTTCCGCCTCCAGGCCACTGTTCAGGTTGCACTCACCCGGGAAGGTCACGACGTCAGTGTTGCTGTTCAAGACGGTGCCGTGACACTGACCATTGAGAAAAATGTCCTCATGCTCAGCCGGCTTGAGCAGGAGCTGAAAGAGATTGTTGAAAAAATTGAAGGAGTGAAAACCGTTACCACGGAAGTCGGCAAAAACTTTCATCAGGCTGATATCTATCGCAAGCTTGATTTCCAGGCCCCCTCCCGGGTGCTTCTCGTCGATGATGAACGTGAATTTGTCCAGACCCTTTCCGAACGGCTCCTTCTCCGCGATCTCGGTTCAGCCATTGCCTATGACGGCGAGTCAGCGCTTGAGATGGTTCGCGAAGACGAACCTGAGGTCATGATCCTCGATCTGAAGATGCCCGGCATTGACGGTATCGAAGTACTCAAGCAGGTCAAGGCGACCCAGCCGGAAATCGAGGTGATCATCCTCACCGGCCACGGTAATGAGACCGACCGGGAGACCTGCATGCAGCTCGGTGCCTTTGCCTACCTCCAGAAACCGGTGGATATTGACATTCTCAGTGAGACCATGAAGCAGGCCAATGAGAAGATCATGCGCCGGCGCCGGGAAGGAGGCAGTTAACCGCTGTTAAGGTGTACATCCGTGTCGCGGACAGACCCGTTGAACACTGTTTGATCAAACAGGCTGCATCCTCTTTTCACCCTAGCCTGGAGAGCCGCCATGCCAGTTTTGGATCGTTTTAAGCCAAAGTTTCTTGATCACCATGATCAGAGCTCCGGCATGTACAAATCGTTGTTTAATTTCAGGCTCTTATGGAAACAGTCCATTGTCATCACACTGGCTGTTGTTCTCCTGCCGCTGTTCACCCTGGCCTTTGTAAACTACCAGGTGAGCACGGACGCCGTGGAATCGGAGCTGCTGCTCCGTACGAGCCGCCTTGTTTCCAATGCCCGGCGGACCCTGACCTCGTACCTGCATGAGCGGATCATTGCACTCAACTTTCTCATCCTTGATACGAGTTTTGAACAGCTGAACAGTCAGGCCCGGCTGGGAGACCTCCTTGATCACCTGAAAAGCGGTCTCGGGGAATGGCACGATCTCGGCCTGATTGACCACACCGGCATCCAGGTGAACTATGCCGGGCCGGACAATCTCAGGGGGGTCGATTACAGCCAGCAGGAGTGGTACAGCAAGCTGAACTACAAGGATCAGGACAGTTATCACGATACCATAGGCATGCGTTCGGATATCAGTGATGTCTTCCTGGGATTCAGAAAGGCGCCGCATCTCGTGATTTCGGTTCTGCACAACAATCCGGAAGGCCAGCACTACATCCTCCGGGCCAGTCTGCAGATAGCGCAGCTCAGCAACATCCTCTCGCACCTTGAGGTTCGTGGTGACGGTGATGCCTTTCTCATCAACCATAAGGGTATAATACAGACGCCTTCCCGGTATTACGGGGAAATCATGACGCAGTTCCCTCTGCCGGTCCCGCCGGCCTCTGACCGGACCGAGGTCTTTGAGAGCGAAGATCATCTGGGACGCGCCATTGTCACCGGGTATGCCTATATCACCGGCACCCCCTTTATTCTTCTGGTCATCAAGCAAAAGGCCACGCTTATGGCCGGCTGGGAGGCGGCCAGAACCAAGCTGCTCATCTTCCTTGCCGGCTCGGTCCTCGCCATTCTGGCCGTGGTGTTCAGCATCTGCACCTACCTTGTCAACAGCATCTACCGGGCCGACCAGAACCGGCTGGCCTCGCTTCACCAGGTCGAATATGCGAACAAGATGGCTTCCATCGGCAGGTTGTCCGCCGGAGTGGCCCATGAGATCAACAACCCCCTGGCGATTATCAATGAAAAGGCCGGGCTCATTAAAGATCTGTTCACGTTCCGGCAGGAGTATGCGAACGATCACCGTCTCATCGGTCTTATCGAAGCCATCATCGCGGCAGTTGATCGATGCGCGACCATCACCCGGCAGTTGCTCAACTTTGCCCGTAATATCCAGGTCACCGTCCAGAAGGTGGATATCAGACAGGTCGTGGCGGATGTGCTGGCCTTCCAGAATAAAGAGGCCGACTACCGGAACATTGAGATCAAGGTGGCGATAGCCGAGGATGTGCCGGAGTTCTTCAGTGACCGGGGCAAGCTGCAGCAGATATTCATCAACCTGGTGAACAACGCCTTTGCTGCCATGAAGGAGGGCGGCCGGCTTGAGATCATCAGCCGGCTCAACGATGCCGGTTCGCACATAGTCATCAGAGTGAGTGATACCGGGTGCGGAATACCTCCGGAAAACATCAAAAAGATATTTGAACCCTTTTTCACGACAAAAAGCGGCAGTGGCGGGACAGGCTTGGGTCTGTCCATCACCTACGGCCTGGTCAAGGAGATAGGCGGGACTATTGAGATCGAGAGTGTCGTTGACAGGGGAACAAGTTTTACCATCACTTTACCGATCGAATACCCAAAACAACAAGGAGAGCAGAATGCGCGTATTGCTGGTTGACGACGAGGAGGAACTGGTTTCCACGCTGGCGGAACGGCTTGATATGCGGGGCATCGACGCAACCTGGGTGACCAATCATCACGATGCACTGGCAGCAGTCGAACAGGAGGACTTTGATCTGGCGCTTCTTGATGTCCGTCTGCCGCAGATGAACGGTCTTGAACTCAAACGCCTTATTGCCGAACGCCGGCCGGAGATGAAGTTTATCTTTCTCACCGGTCATGGCTCGGAAGAGGATTTCAAGGCCTGTTCAGCGGAAAGCGGTCCGGAGTACTACCTGATCAAACCGGTGCAGATTGAGGTCCTGATGGCCAAGATCAACGAGCTCACTCAATCCTGAGGAAATGTCCATGAAAGACCAACAAGTAACCGCCGACACCCAGGGGCTCCACTTTTTCGGCGTTATGACAGCTTCCATCTCCCATGAACTCAAGAATGCACTGGCCATTATCAATGAAAACGCCGGGCTGCTGGGCGACCTCGCCCTGCTTGCGGAAAAAGGCCGGCCTCTGGATCCGCAGAAGCTGACAGTTCAGGCGGAAAGGATCCGGCAGCAGGTGAGGCGTGCCGACGACATCATCCGCCGGCTCAACCGTTTTGCCCACAGCGCGCATGAAGGGCCGGCAAGTGCTGATATTCATGAGGTGCTGGACTTTACTCTTGCCCTGGCCGCCCGTCTGGCAGCCATGAAAAACGTCAGCCTGAGCGTGGAGGCCGGCACCCCTGTGCAGCTTGAAGTCCGGCCGTTCCAGCTGGAAAATCTCCTCTGGCTCTGTCTCAAACAGATCCTGGCAACGGCACCGGAGGGGCCTTCCAGTGTTGTGTTTGCAGCTTCAGAAGCCGGGGAGGAGGCTGTGATCAGCATACGCTGCGATGGAGTACCGCTGACCGGGACGGTTACGTCGGTTGAAGAGGAGGGACATCCGCTGTTGGCTGAGCTGGGGGCGAGCCTGCACCTCGAAACAGATGCCCTCCTTCTGAAAGTACCCAGAAGATCGTAACTGATCGGCTGAAGCGCCGGACGCCGTCTGCTGTACCGGAACCATCGACCGGCGAACCCGGCAGGGCATGCCTCCTGACACCGGGTTGACTCCACCTGTACCTGACAGGCGCTGGTAGAGCAAAGGGCGTCACTGTTTGGAACCATCCTTACTCAAGAAGCCGGTTCCAGTCGAGGCGGGGAAAGGTTTCACGGAGCATGTGGTCGTCATCCACGCAGTGTTCTGTCAGCCGGCTGAAGGTCTTTCTCGCCAGCGGCAGGACCAGATCCGGCGGGCAGACCGTATCGTGCTCGCCGATCACGACTAATGCCGGCACTTCTACCGGTTGTTCCGGCGGCTGGTACGCACAGAAGTTGAGGGCCGGGGCAAGCAGGACGAGCCGTCGGCACCGTTCAGGATAACGTGCGGCAAAACAGGCCGCCATGAGACCGCCGAAACTCGATCCCACGAGAATGAGGTCATTCATACACTGGAGACGCTGTTCGAGCTGACTGAGTCGCTGATCGAGATCACCGTCAAAGTCCCACATCCGGACTGCGGGAAAATGCGTTGCAAACCACCGGGCCTTGGTACCTTTGGTGGAGGATTCCCGGCCATGGAGGAAGACGGGAATGACCGGGGAACTGTCGGAAGTGCGTATCATGGTGCCTCTTTGTGGGGAAACAGGTGAAATGAAAACGTCACTCTTCCCGGGTTTACCGCCGCCGGATCAGGCAGAGCGGGGCGATTCCGGCTACAGAGCCTGCCTGCATGCCTCAACCGGGTGGTAGTGCACGTATACCCTGCGCAGATTGTCTATGTCAGCAAGAAGCGTTTCCTCCACCTCCGTTGCAATGCGGTGACCCTGAACAACGGTCAGTCCGCCGTCTATGCCGATGGTGATATTCACAACGAGATAAGGGCCGAAACGATGGGCGTGGATCTCTTCAATGATCCTGATCCCGCTGACCTGCTCCAAGGATTTCCGCATGGCTTCGGCCAGTTCTTTTCCGGGCAGGGTATCCATGAGATCAGCTGTTGCTGAACGGAGGATCTCGATTCCGGTCATCAGAATGATGAGACTCACCACCGCACCGGCCAGGGGGTCGATCCAGGGGTAGCCGAGCCGGCCGAAAAAGATGCCGATTGCCGCGGCAGCCGAGGCAAAGATATCGTTGCGGTGATCCTGGGCCAGGGCGTGGACCGCTGTGTTTCCTGTCCGGCGGCTCACACCGTAGGTCCATGCACTGAGACCGCACTTCAAAAAAACGGCAGACAGAGCGACCCACAGTGCCGAGGCAGAGGCGCCCGCCGAATCCGGACGGAGAGTGAGCAGTTCGTACACTGTATTGAGCGAATGCCAGAAGATGGCGATGGCTGTGGTGATGACAAAGGCACCGACCACCACGGTGGCCACACTCTCAAACTGGTCGTGACCGTAGGGGTGTTCATGGTCCGCCGGTTTACCGGACAGGCGGACAAAGATGCTCACCACGATGCCATAGGCCACATCCGAGGTGGAGTTGATGCCGTCCGCCAGCAGAGCCGGGCTCTGGGCCACAACCCCGACAACGGCCTTCAGGCCGGCAAGGAGGACATTGGCCGCCAGGCCCACCTGAACAGCGAGCATGCTGTTTTGTCTGCGCTCTTCGCCGAGCCCGCCATCCAGGCCCTGGTTCATGCAAACATCCTTTATAAAAGTGATATTGACGCACCGGCAGCAACCGGGCAAAGTAATCAAATCCTCAGGATGGTTATACCGGATCATGCATTTGACGCAACCGCTTTTCCTGCTGCCTCCTGTACGATAAGGGTGGTCAGCCTGCAGAGGTTTCCCGCAGACTGGCTGCAGCTGTCTCTGTATCTGCCCTGTGTCAGGACGGTTGGAGAGGGAAGAGGCAGAACTCAACCGGAGGGAAAACATGCCGTACCGCATCGAATACGACACCATTGGAGAGATCGAAGTACCATCTGACCGGCTGTGGGGTGCGCAGACCGAACGGAGCCGCCGCAACTTCCGTATCGGTGAGGAACGCATGCCGCTGGCTCTCGTCTACGGGCTGGTCCGGCTGAAACGGGCCTGCGCCGAGGTCAACCACGATTCCGGGAAACTGCCGCAGGCACTGCGGGATCTGATCTTTGCAGCCTGTGATGAGATCCTCGCCGGTCAGCACGACCGTGACTTTCCGCTTTCGGTCTGGCAGACCGGCAGCGGGACCCAGACCAACATGAATGTCAACGAGGTGATCGCCAACCGGGCAACACTGCTCAGCCAGGGCAACCTCAATCAGCCGCGGCCGGTTCATCCCAACGACCATGTGAACATGTCGCAAAGCTCCAACGACATCTTTCCGGCTGCCATGCACGTGGCCGCGGTCTTTGCGCTGGAAGACGACCTGCTGCCCGCGGTGGACAGGCTGTACCGCACTCTGGCCGGCAAGGCCCGGGACTTTGCCGACATCATCAAGATCGGGCGGACCCATCTGCAGGATGCCACACCCCTGACCCTTGGCCAGGAGGTGAGCGGCTGGGCTGCCATGCTGGTCAGTAATATGAGGCAGCTTAAAAAAAGTCTGGAGTATCTGCGCGAGCTGGCTGTCGGCGGCACAGCAGTGGGCACCGGACTCAATGCGCCTGCGGGGTTCGGGGAGGCGGTTGCCGCGGCACTCAGCCGGGCCTGCAACAAGACCTTTGTTGCCATGGACAACAAGTTCCACGGGCTGACAGGTCATGATCAGCTCGTCTTTGCCCACGGTGCCATCAAGGCACTGGCCGCCAACCTGATGAAGATCGCCAACGACATCCGCTGGCTTGCCAGCGGGCCGCGCTGCGGTATCGGAGAGATCACCATACCGGCCAATGAGCCGGGCAGCTCAATCATGCCCGGCAAGGTCAACCCGACACAGGCTGAGGCCATGACCATGGTCGCCTGCCAGGTCTTTGGCAATGATGCGGCCATCGGCTTCGGCGCCAGCCAGGGCAACTTTGAGCTCAATGTGTTTAAACCGGTAATCATCTATAATGTGCTGCAATCCATCACACTGCTGACCGATGCGATCCTCTCCTTTGATGAGCACTGTGTCGCCGGTATTGCACCGGTCCGGGAACAGATCAAGGAGCATCTCAACCGCTCTCTCATGCTGGTTACAGCGCTCAACCCGCATATCGGCTATGAAAAGGCCGCGGCTGTTGCCAAGAAGGCCCATGCAGAGAACCTGTCGCTCCGGGAGGCGGCCCTGGCGCTGAACCTTCTCACCGGGGAGGAGTTTGACCGGATCGTCCGGCCGGAGGCCATGGTCGGCCCTGCCTCATCCCGATGAAGCGGCAAACCCTGTCCGCAGGTGTCTTGTCCTGTCCGGGTCCTGCCGGTCTTCTGCAGGGAAATCTGCGGTCAAGCCCGCTTTCACCTGTGTGTTCCCGGAAAGTCTCCTGGAGGACATGAGCAGGAGAAGAGACCTCTTTCTGTGCCGGAGGGCAGAGTTCAGGTGTCCGCCTGTGTCCTTCTGATCGGCTGTTTCCGGCCGTCTTCACCAAGGGCCACATAGGTGATGGCAGCCTCGGTCACCTTGAAGTTGGTGAACCGGTTCTCGCCTGCATGGAGGATCGGGCGTACCCAGACCTCAAGCATGATCGTCACCGAGGTGGTGCCGATGCGCTGCACTCTGCCGTAACAGCACACCACATCCCCCACCCGCACCGGTTTGATGAACTTCATACTCTCCACGGCCACGGTGGCGGTGCGGGTCCGGGTCACCTCTTTGGCCATCATGCTGCCGGCCAGATCCATCTGCGCCATGATCCAGCCGCCAAAGATGTCACCGTTAAAACTCGTATCCGCGGGCATGGGCATGGTCCGCAGGAGCAGTTCTCCCTGCGGACCTGCAGTGTCCGGTTTCTGTGTCATCTGTGTACCTCCTTTTTTCCAGACAGACAGATCGCCTCTCTATAGTGAATTTTTTGTGTTTGCGAAACAGGCAGAAAAATAACTGGTGATGAAAACAGCCCTGTGGCTATAATGACCCCTTATTGTGATACAGACAGCCACAGGAGGATTCTTATGCAGATTGAGTGGGCATACCTGAGAAAAGGATGAGTCTCGAGTTCCAAGGCACAGGATGTGCTGCAACGACTGAACATGCCGATCAAAGAAGTTGTGGATGCCAGAAAAAACACCCTGGCCGGTGAAGAGGCCTGGGATCTGCTGAAAACAGCCAAACAGGTGCTCGTTGCCCGGGGTAAAAGCTTTCAGCTGTTTGACCCACAAACCGACAGCAAAGAGGAGCTCCTTGCCAGGGCACTGGGCCGAACCGGTAATCTGCGGGCACCGACCCTGCGCATCAACGGTGAGATCTGGGTGGGGTACAGTGAAAGTCTTTATGCCCGTCTGCCGGTGTGACAACGATGGCTGACCTCTATCAGCAGCTCAGTGAAGAGCTGGACCGGATCGATCACCAGGGACAGCTGCGCAGCCTGGTTTCTGTCACTCACCATGATCGTGGTGAAATTGAGATAGACGGACGTCGCTACCTCAACCTGGCAGGCAACGACTATCTGGGACTGGCCGCTAACCGGGGGATGGTCGCCGGGTTTTACAAAAAGCAGACCGATCAGAATCTGCTCGAATGCTACGGCCTGGGCAGTACCGCCTCACGACTGATGACCGGGAACACCGGCCCCTATGGCCGCCTTGAAGAGCAGCTGCGGACAATGTACAGCACCGAGGCAGCCCTTGTCTTCAACTCCGGATACCACCTCAACATCGGTATCCTGCCGGCACTTGCCGGTAAGCAGGATCTCATCCTGGCCGACAAACTCTGCCACGCAAGCCTGATTGACGGCATGCGGTTGTCGCTGGCCAGACTCATCCGCTATCCGCACCTTGACTATGAAGCCATTGAGCGTCTTTTCTCCCGCCACCGGGAGAACTACCGTCAGATCTTCATTGTCACGGAATCTGTGTTCAGCATGGATGGTGACACCGCTGATCTGAAGGAACTCGTTCGTATCAAGGATCGCTGGCAGGCTGTGCTCTATGTTGACGATGCCCACGGTGTCGGTATCCGGGGGGCAACCGGCTGCGGTCTGGCCGAGGAGATGGGAGTGCTTGACCGTATCGAAATTCTGACCGGCACCTTTGGCAAGGCCTTTGGCGGGCAGGGCGCCTTTGTGGTCGGCACCCGGGTTCTCATCGACTACCTGCTCAACACCGCCAGATCGCAGATCTTCACCACCGGACTGCCGCCGGTCTCTGTTCACTGGCTCTGCACAATCCTGAAACAGATACCGCAGATGCAGACCGAGCGTACCAGGGTGGCTGAGCTTGCCGATCGTTTTCGCTGGGCATTACAGGAGGAAGGCCTGCGCACCCACGGCAGCAGCAATATCGTACCGGTACTCATCGGTGATGCGGCGGCAACTGTGACCGCTGCAGAACGTATCTGTGCAGCCGGATACTGGGTAAAGGCAGTACGGCCGCCAACAGTACCGGCGGGTACGTCGCGCTTGCGGCTCTCTTTGAATGCGGCCATGGAGTGGGAACAGCTGGCTCCTCTGCCCGGTATTATCAAGGCATCGCTCATCTGAACAGGCACTGTTATGCAAACCATCCGACTGCAGCAGGAACAGCATAGGGAGTGCATCCTCTTTTTTAATGGCTGGGGTATGGATCCAGCGCCGTTTCACGCCCTGCCGGCCACGGGTTGCGACCTGTGCATGTTCATCGATTATCGTACGCTTGAACCGGTTGATCTGCAGATGTTTGCCGGCTATGACAGACTCCACCTTGTTGCCTGGTCCATGGGTGTCTGGGTGGCGGCCCACCTTCTGGCAGACCGGGCTGACTGTTTTGCCACGAGCACTGCCATGGGCGGTACACTCAGTCCGATTGACAACCAGCGCGGCATCCCTGCGGCAAGCTATAACGCCATGCTCGACCAATTTACCGCGCAAACGCTGGACAGCTTCTATGAAAACATGTTTGACAGCCGGGAGCAGCTGCACACGTTTCTGGAAAACCGACCCAAACGGGAGGTTGCTGAGCTGCGGGATGAACTCCAGGCGTTCAGTGATGCCTTTTTCAACTTTGGCCCGGCACCTGACATCTACCAGCGGAAGATCATCACCAGCCGCGACCGCATCTACTCCGCCCGTAACCAGCTGCGCGCCTGGGGTAAAAACTCTGCCGAAGTGCGCAACTGGCCGCACTTTCCCTTTTACATGCTCACCGACTGGCACGAACTTCTTCTCACCCAGTGAGTGTTAGCACCAGACTGGACCCTGCTGCAACTGAGCCAAGTCTGTACTGGTGTGCCTGCTCACAATCTACCTGTCCGGCAGTTCGGTGCAGATACGAAGGTCAGGGTCTTTTCACCAGTTGTTGTTATGCTCACCTATCTGCCCCGAAGTTCTCGTTTCATCCTGTCTTTCCGGAAACTAAAATAACAGGATCGTGCAAAGGACGTTTTTTCGATACAGACGTAAATTCCGGTTCTGTTCAGCCTGTTGAACGAAGTGACTGATGCTTTTGCCGGTATTGCTGACACCGTTCACGGTACTCGGGGATGATGCAGGGGGGCTGGTATTTCATCTTGTTTCCCTTTTACATCACGTCTTCGGATAAACAATACTGCCTTGCGGTCCACTCAGCCGGTCATAAACCTGGCTGCCCAACCAGCTGGATATCACGTCCTGCAGGTCCGGCTTGCTCATGTAGTCGGTAAACAGCTCTTCATTGAGTTCCATGCGTTCAATGAACAGCGATTCCAGCACCTGACGGAAGACCAGTTGAAACTTGTCAAGGGAGTTCACTTCGGCTGCTTGGCGCAAGGATTCATTCTGACTGGCGGCCTCGGCGATCTGATCGAAGAAAAGCTGATCCGCTTCACTCAACTCAGCGCCGAAACGTTCGTTGATGACATCTATAAGGCGGGAGAGCGTTACGTACTGCTCATGATTTTCCGCAGTGCCAACCTCGCGCGGTCCGTCGATCGGCCTGGCATTACCCCTCAGCCAGGTTGATCGAGCCTTCGCTGATCTTCTGCAGCCGATAGTAGGCAAGCTCGACTTCCTCATCAAAATGGTATCCTGGTCCGGTCTTGCGTCTGGGTAGTTTCAAGACCAGATAGCGCAGATACGTATAGAGTTTTTCCAGATCACTGTCCTGATAGGGGATGACCTGGCTCAAAAAGCTATAGAGAGTGCGAAACGCCCGGGTTTTGCCGCGCCACAACTCGGCCTCTTCCTCTTCATCATTTTGCAGCTGGACAAAACGGGCCACAGCCTGATCAAGCAGGGCGTTCAGATTCTTATGATCAGTCGGGCTCTGGCGACGTTTGGGCGCAAAGAAGATACGTGAAAATTCATCCACCTCATCTTGCAGGTAGATGCCTGACCCGTCCAGCTCGGCCTGCACCTCATACATCCGATCCGGATCAACTTCCTCGCCCATGACCAAACCATCGTAATACTGACGAAACGCCTCCTGAATCTCGGCCGGGTCGTTAACAAAGTCGAGCACAAAGGTGTCGTCTTTCAGCGGATGGGTGCGGTTCAGGCGCGACAGGGTCTGCACCGCCTGAATCCCGGCCAACCGTTTGTCCACATACATGGTGTGCAATAGCGGCTGGTCAAAGCCGGTCTGGTACTTCTCCGCCACCAGCAGCACCCGGTAGTCGGGTTTAGCAAAGGTGCTCGGCAGTTCCTTTTCCTTCAAGCCGTGATTCATCTCGACTTCGGTATAGGTTTTCCCGGGCAGCTTGTCGTCTTCCACTGTGCCGGAAAAGGCCACCAGGCTCTTGATGGGATAGCCCTTTTCGCTGATATAACGGTCGAACTCCTGTTTGTAACGCACTGCCTCCAGCCGCGAGCCGGTGACTACCATGGCCTTGGCCTGACCACCGATCTTGTGGCGGGTATGCTGCTGGAAGTGCTCGACCATCACCTCGGTCTTCTGACCGATATTGTGCGGATGCAAGCGCATGAAACGCGCCAGTGCCCGGGCTGCCTTTTTACGTTCAACGTTAGGGTCATCCTCAGCCTTTTTAATCAGTCTGTAGTAAGTCTTATAGCTGACATAGTTTTTCAGCACATCTTCGATAAAGCCTTCTTCAATGGCCTGGCGCATGGTGTAGCGATGAAATGGTTCGCCATCACGACCAAAGATTGCCAGGGTCTTGTGCTTGGGTGTGGCGGTAAAGGCAAAGAAACTCATGTTGGGCTGGCGGCCGCGCTTGGCCATGGCCCGAAACAGCCGCTCCAGCTCCGCTTCGCCTTCTTCCTGTGCAGCCTCCCTGGCCTTGCGGATCAATTCCACACCACCCAGCACGCCTTTCAGCTCAGTGGCTGTCTCCCCTGACTGGGAACTGTGCGCCTCGTCAATGATCACCGCGTATTTGCGTGTGGGCAAATGGCTGCTGCCCTCGCCTCGCTCCTCGGCCAGTTTCATCAGTTGCCCGGAAACAAAGGGGAATTTCTGCAAGGTGGTGATGATGATCGGCACGCCCGACTCCAGAGCCTCGGCCAGTTGGCGCGAATCTTCATCAATCTTCTGCACCACCCCCTGGCGGTGGTCAAACTGATAGATGGTGTTCTGCAGCTGCCGGTCAAGCACCACCCGGTCAGTAATCACCACCACGCTGTCAAAGATGCGTTCATCTTCAATGCTGTGCAGGGAGGAGAGCCGGTGGGCCAGCCAGCCGATGGTATAGCTTTTGCCGCTGCCTGCGGAGTGTTCCACCAGATAGTTATGTCCCACGTCCTCGCTGCCCGCGGCTGCAACCATCTGCCGCACGGCCTGCAACTGGTGGTAGCGGGGGAAAATCATGGTCTCCCTGCGCACCTTTTTGCCCTGATCGCTGACCTTCTCATTGATATCCAGATGGAGAAAACGGGCCAGCAGATCCAGCAGGCTGTCACGGCTTAACACCTCTTCCCAGAGGTAGGCGGTTTTGTAGTTACGGCCTTGTCTGTCCGGCGGGTTACCCGCACCGCTGTCCCAACCTTTGTTAAAGGGTAAAAAATGGGTGCTGGTACCGGCCAGGCGGGTGGTCATGTGTGCCTCTTCGCTATCCACGGCAAAATGTACCAGGGTGCGTTTGGTAAAGAGGAAGATCGGCTCACGCGGGTCGCGATCATGACGATACTGGTGAATGGCATTGGCCACTGTCTGTCCGGAAAGGGGATTTTTCAACTCCAGGGTCACCACGGGAATACCGTTGATGCTCAGTACCACATCCAGTGATCTTTTGTTTTTACTGCTGAAATAGAGCTGCCGGGTGATGCCCAGTCGATTGGCACGGTAGTGCGCTTCCAGTTCCGGGTTGAGGCCGTGGGCCGGGCGAAAAAAGGCGATACGCAGGGTCCTGCCGAAGCACTTGAAACCATGGCGCAGGGTGGTCAGAACACCGTGGGTGTTTAGCCATTTGACAAGTGCCAAGAGCACCCGCTGGCCGGTTTCAGCACCGTGCAGGGCCTCCAGCTTTTCCCAGGTCCTGGCCTGAGTTGCACGGATAAAAGCCAAGGCCTCATCAGGGAAGATGGCCCGCTCAGTGTCAAAAGCGTCAGAAGCCAGTTTGCTATAACCATCATTCAGTAATACCGCTTCAATGGCAGTTTCAAAAGCTGCTTCGGAGGTGGGTTTCATGGCAGAGATCTCCGTTTGGCGGTGCGTACCCGGTAGAGGCGTTCGGTGAATCCGCCTTGGCTTTCAAAATCAGTGGCCAATCGCGATACCTGGCGGTCAAGCAGGGCACAGGCTACCGTTAGCAATGTCAGAACAGCATTGGCCGAAAGTTCGGGGTACTGTTTTGTGAACAGCGTGGACTTTGTGGACGTCATGGACATGTTGGAGTCTTGATCACTTTGGCTGCCCGATTTCGCCACCTCAATAACCCACCTGGCTACCTCATCGGCGGTTTCACAGCGCCGATCAATTAGCGCCTGACGCAGCGGGTTCTCTCTTTCCCACATCCTCAGCTTTCGATGGCGCAGGAAATCTTCATAGTCCAGCTTCAATTCTTCCAGGCTAGCGCGGGCCACCTGGGTCAGTTTTAACTCCATCTTTTTGGAAGTAGCCGAAGCATGTGATCCTTCAGCAATATTTTGCACCCCGCTGCGTGCTGCCTGGACCATCTGGTCATGGGTGCGGCTGCGTCGGTCAATATATTTATCGCAAAAGCGCACGGTCACATCATAGACCAGTTGTGCCACCTGAAAACTTTTTAACTTACGATAGCCACCATGTTTGGGAATCAGGTGTTCCGGTTCAGGCGTTTTTCCACTGGGTCCACCTGGTCCACCGGGTTTCATGTCCACATCTCCTTTTCAGGGATTTGTCCGGTCACAGCGGCAGTGATCAGGGTGGCACGGCGTTCCTTGAGAAGTGCAGTTGATTTTGATATTTCGTCTCGAATTGTTTCTATATAATCAGATTCTTTTTTCATAAATGCGGCTATTTGGGCTTGTTCAACTACCGGTGGAACTGGAATTTTAAGATTTTCAACTATTTCAACAGATATTCCAGGTTGGGCGGCAGATTGAGAATACTGGTTCAGATTCATGAATCTAAGTAGCTCTCCGAGCCAAAAAACATCGGCATCTATTATTGTGGTAGTAACAACAGCATGCTCTGATGCCCAAAATTGTCCAGAAGCGTAATTTATGTTTCCGCAAAGAGCCCCTTGACGACCGATAAGAACGTGATTTCCAACATGTGTGTATTCAGACGTGAAGCCTCGGAATCCGTTGCCACCATAGACCGGATAGTCACCCGTGTCGGAAATAGAGTCAGCCGTTATAGTTTCACCGCTTTTCAATGAAGCGATATGTTTCAGCTTCTTAGTTTTCCAATGCGCCGGGATATCCCCCAGCCAGTCGAGGCCCGAGGGTTTGAGGGGAACGGTGGGATCAAGGCCACGGGTGACGGCGCGGCTGATGAGGACGGCGCGCTTTTCTTCCAGCAGGACCAACATCTTTTCCTTTTCCGTGACCAGTTCATCGATGCGCGCGGTTTCACGGTCAAGGTAGTCGGCAATCAGGCGTTGGGTTTTCAAATCCGGAAACGAAATAAATAAATTACCTAAATCCTCGACCGAAACTGCTTCGTATGTCGATCCGGTTGCAACCTCACTGAGTTTGCCCCTATGGTAGTGCATTGCCCACCATCCGAAACGTTCTTCAATACTTTTCCATGTGATGGCGCAAAGCCCACGCCCAATTCCATAGGTTTTGTCGGCTATGTTAAGTGCTCCAACGGGAGCTCTAACAGACACCAGCAAATCACCCTGTTTTGCGATCTTTGGAGGGTTGTTGCAGGTATGTTTGTAGCTCGGCGAGCTAGCTCCGAATTCGGCATTACCTTGCAAGAAAGGCAATCCATTACCCTCATCAAACCGTGTAACGTCTTTTGAATAAGGAGACTGGCCCATGTTCAAAAGAGAAAGGTATTTGAGACGACGGCGGTCAATTGAGATGGGCGTGATCATTCCCCTACCTCCCGCAACTGCTCATCAATGAACCGCTGCATCTCCTCTTTCTGCGGCAACTCCAACAGGTATTTGGAGACGAACAACTGGTTGTCCATGCCTGCCAGCGCATATTCAACAAGGACGTGGTTCTTATCGGTGCAAAGCAGAATGCCCACCGGCGGATTGTCACCATCGGTCATCATGTTAGCCTTGTACCAACTGACGTAGGTATTGAGCTGGCCAAGGTTTTCATGGCTGAATTTTTCTAGCTTCAGTTCCACCAGCACATGGCATTTGAGAATACGATGATAAAAGATCAGATCAACAAAGAAATGTTCATCACCGATGAGCATCCGTTTCTGGCGCGCTTCAAAGCAGAAGCCGTGCCCCAGTTCAAGCAGAAACTCCTGTAGCTTCTCGATAAGCTGTTGTTCAAGATGAGACTCACTCATTACCTCGGCCGATTTAAGACCGAGAAATTCGAAAATATAGGGATCGCGGATGTTGAAGACCGGCTGTGGTTCGGTATCCTGCTGTACTTGTTTGGCCAGCTTCTTTTTGTCTAGCGAAAGTCCTGAACGCTCGTAGTAGAGACTATTGATCTGGCGTTTCAACTCACGCACCGACCAGTTGCCGCGTATACACTCCATCTCATAGAAGGTTCGTTTGGTGGCGTCGTCAATGGCGACGAGTTGTTCAAAATGGGTATATGAGATGGAACTGATGAGTTTCTGGGGCTCAATTATGGAAAGTGCGGTCGCTGACCGCACAATTCGGTAGTCACGGTCTCCTGCATTCATAACGTCTTTAAAATCCAGTGGTTGTAATTGTGGGGGCAGTGACCGCACTATTTGGGGATAGGCGTGGTAAAACCGAAGATACCAATATAGCTGGCGCTTTCCGCAGGCACTCACTCCGGAACTCTGAAGCTCTATGGAAAGCCGTTCCAATAAGTTCTCCCCATATTCAGCCCGGTCTTTGCCGTTCAACTCGTATTCGGCAATGTAATACCCGATCAGCCAGTTACGCAGGGTCAGACTGATGTTGACAGCTCTGCCAGCCTGGGCTGCCAATTCACGGTGGGCGATCTGGATGCTGTTAACCAATTGTGCAAAGCTGGCCTCATTTTTCACTCTGTCACCTCCCGCAAGAGTGCCATAATCCGCTTTTCCACTGCTTCCAATTCCGCATCAATCTCAGCCAGCGGTCTGGGTGGCTGGTACTGGAAAAATTCGCGGTTAAAGTTGATTTCATACCCCACCTTGCCGATGCCGCCATCCTGTTCATCCAGTATCTCGCGGTCGATCCAGGCGTCAGGCACATAGGGCCGCACTTCACGCAGCACATAGCTGACAACATCTTCTTTTAGGGGGATGTTTTCAAAATTTTTAAGATTTGGGTCAGCCTCGTACTCCACAAGCCTGTTTTTTCCGGCCTGGTTCAGGCCCAACAGGGTTTGCAGGTCATGGAGTTCAAGTTCGGGTAGGGTCTGGCCAGGAAACAGGGCTTTGGTATCAAGCTCTACTTTCTTATGCATCCTGGCTATAACCGGTTCAGCTTCAGGATCAACCTCAGTAAAAGCCTCACGAAAGGCTTTTTTCTGAGCAGTACCCTTGGTTCCCTTGGCCCATCCCTGGTCTTCCGGCAGTTGTTTGACAATATTCTGGACCTCGTCCCACACCTTGTTCCAGTTGTAGTGCTGTTCACTGCCCAGTGCATCTTCAATGGCCAGCACAGCGTCGAGTAGTTCGGGACAGGTATCCAGGTAACGATCCTGGGCCGCTTGAGTGATTTGAAACTTCAGGCGCAGCGGGCGCAGGATGCTGACCCGGCGGTAGCCGAAATAGGTATTATCAAAAACTTTGCTGGTCGTTGATTCGGTCAATGCGCCGTGTTCGCTGGTTATCTCATTGATAGCCTTTTCATCCAGCCAGCGGCGCTTGTTGCCCAGGCTGCGTTTCATGGGCGTCCAACGCTCGCGGCCATCAATGAGTTGAATTTTGCCTTTGCGGTGCTGCTCCTTACGATTGCTGAGCACCCAGACAAAGGTGCCGATACCGGTGTTGTAGAACATCTGTTCAGGCAGGGCAACAATGGCTTCCAGCCAGTCGTGCTCAATAATCCAGCGGCGGATCTCGCTTTCACCACTGCCCGCACCACCGGTGAAGAGTGGTGAGCCGTTGAAGACAATGGCGATGCGCGATCCGGGCTTGTCACGATTACCCGGCTCCCACGGCTGAAACTTGGCGATCATGTAAATTAAAAAAAGCAATGCTCCGTCATTGATGCGCGGCAGTTTACCGTTGTAGCCATGGAAATTGGTCCAACGGTCAATCTCTTTTTTTTCCCCTTTCCAGTCCACACCAAAAGGCGGATTGGCCAGCAGATAGTCAAAACGCATGTTGGAGAAGTGATCATTGACCAGGGTGTTGCCGTACTCAATGCGGCTGTCCCTGTGTCCTTTGATCAACAGGTCAGAGGCAGCCACAGCGTAAGAGCGCGGGTTGTAGTCTTGACCGTACACCTTGACTGTGGCCTGTTCGTTGTGAGCGCGAATCCAGTTTTGGCTTTCAGCCAGCATACCGCCGGTACCGCAGACCGGGTCGCAAATGGTGATAATGATGCCTGCCTGGGTAAGCACCAGGGTATCAGGTTCCAGCAGCAGGTTGACCATCAGGCGGATAACTTCACGCGGGGTAAAGTGGTCACCGGCTGTTTCATTGGCTGCCTCGTTAAAGCGCCGGATCAGGTCTTCGAACACCAGCCCCATGGTGATGTTGTCCACTCGGCTGGGGTGCAGGTCAATTTCAGCAAACTGAGCTACCACCTGATAGAGCCGGTTGGCTTCTTCGAGTTTTTCAATCTCTTTTTCAAACTCAAAACGTTCGAAGATCTTGCGGATGTTCTCGGAAAAACCATTGATGTAGTCTGTCAGATGGCGGCCTATATTGTCCGGGTCACCCTTTATTGTCCGGGTCACCCTTTAATTTATAAAAGTCGAGCTGACTGTGATTGTGAAAGCCCAGGGGTATGCCATCCTCGTCCTTGGCCTGATCGTTTAGCACGCGGTCCACCAGCTGCGGGTTTTTGTCCTTCAAGGTATTATAACGCTTGAGCACCTCATTCTTGGTCGGTGCCAGTACCGCATCAAAACGGCGCAGTACAGTCAACGGCAGCATAACTCGTTCGTACTGCGGTGGCCGGTACGGTCCGCGCAGCAGGTCAGCCACGGACCAGATAAAGTTTGCCAATTGTTGAAAATTGCCTGGGGTCATGAATGGTTGTCCTTATTGTCGAATTTCAGCTTGTCTTGTTCCGCTATGCGTATACAAAAGACCTTGAATTGCCTTCTCGTCAGCTTGAAGAGAACCGTTCTGTTATATTCCCAACGGTTGATTGTAGGGGAGGTTACGCCGATCCTGGCCGTGAATTTTCTCTGAGCCTGACCGGTGAGCGACCGCAGTTCCCGGACCAGGTTCGCCATGGTGTGTTGCTCGCCCAATGGATTACTCCTTGCTGAATCTTTTGCTGTACTGGCAGTTCACTCACAATACCCGATTTATCACTTAATATGTCATCTATGAGGTCACAGATGTCAAGCACAACCCTGATATCCTTGCGAAAATTCTCGTACGACAACGCAATTTCAAATTTGCGTCCCCAAATCCAGCATGCAAAGGCATCAACATAACAGCAGGAATGAAAAATTTTACGGCAAAAGGGGAGCAGAGTGTGACGGACTTCTCAAAAAAAGTGATGACAGTGACAGTACGCTACTCTGAAAGTGACATAAACTGCTGGTAGTACGCAGAAAAACAAAACCCGTCATCCCAGGTTGTTCTCTGGAAAGACGGGTTTGTCTTTTCTAAATGGTGGAGCAAACAGCTCTCGACCGCAACCCAGTCTCCAGCCCCAAACTACCCCCGTAACACATTGAAAATAAAGGGCTTCACATAGGAATCCGAGTCACGCCCCAAGTTCCCACTCGGGAAGCAACTTTTCTCTCCCGATTTCCAAGCTCCGGACGAGGATGCTGGGTTTGCAGCATAATCGGATACCAACGGCCTCGCCACAACCCTGTCCTGTTTCTCCGTACATCCGGTTCGATTCCGAAAACCGGAATCGAATTGACCTACCTGCCCGGCAGCTCCGTGCCGCGACTCATAATTTCGATATAGCCCGCGTAGCTGAACAGGCGGTTGCGTTTCTGGGCGGTTAGTTCCTTGACGATGCCGAGCTGCTCCAGGTAGCCGAGCGTCTTGTTGACCGTGGCCGGGGTGATGCCGGTCCTCTCCACCAACGAGCCCGAGGTGGCGATGGGGTGCTCCATGAGCGCCCGGTGGACCTGCAGAGTGGATGCCGCCGCCCGTCCGAGGCCGCTGATCTTGTCGCGGTCCTGGTTCGACAGGTCGAGGAGCTGCTGCGCCGTTTCCACTGCCTGGGTGGCGGTGACGATGACCGCCTCGGCGAAGAAATCGAGCCAGGCTTCCCAGTCGCCGGTCATGCGCACGTTGTTGAGCAGCTCGTAGTAATACTGGCGGTGCGTCTTGAAGTAGAGACTGAGGTAGAGCATCGGCTCCCGCAGCACCTT
>JAAYDD010000346.1 GCA_012729435.1 Desulfobulbus sp. | reverse complement strand
TTCCTTTCCTTTTGATGAAGGCTTCAATGATCTGCTGACCACTCAACTCGTGAATTTCGGAGTGCCCACGGTACGCATCCCGGAGAAAAAGAGCCTTATTGTCGAGTATAAGGTGCAGACCGTTTACCATCCGTCTGACTACCGCAAGTGGACATGGCCGAAACCAGGCGCTTTGATCGCTCTTGCAGCAGGCATTGTTGTTTTTGAGGATGCGCCCTGGGAACTTATCGCCGCTGCCACGGCTGTTGATGTTTTTCGTCAAAACTATCAACCCGGCGGACACTATGAGGTGATCATCACCACCTCGATCCTTGATAAACACCACTACCTTATGCGATCGTCCGATATCTATTACATCAGAAACACTGACTACTGGCAATATCAGGCTCCGGCTCCGGCGACCGAGATCCGGCTGACCGGATCAGGATCGTCCGCACCTCTGCCTTCAACAGGAAAGACCTCTTTGTAAGCCTATGACCAGCCGGAGATTTTTCGTACAGACAGTTCTTCTTGTTCTTGCCTTTGCACTTGGTGCGTGCAGTCAGCTCAATGGAACCCGATTGGAGCCGTTTTTGGGCAGTGATATTGATCTGGTTGCCTTGGGGGACGAGGTGGCAGAGCAGCTGATCAGGCAGCCTGTACCGCCGCTCCTTCCGCATCAGCCGGAACAGCCGATTCTGGTCGCAACACTGGTGAACAATGACAACCTGAACGCTACTTCAAGTTTTGGGCGGAGTTTTCAGAACAATCTGATTGCCGGATTCGTCAGTCGAGGCTATGCGGTCCGGGAGATCAAGCTGCGCCGGCAGTTGCTCGTGGAAGAGCACGGCGGTGAGTTCATGCTAAGTCGTGATCTCAGACAGCTGGCTGCAACACAGCATGCTCAGGCCGTGGTTGTCGGAACCTACACGCTGGTCAACCGGATGCTTTATCTCTCTGTACGTCTTGTTTCTCCGCATAATCAGACCATCCGGGCTGTCTATGAGGAGAAACTGTACCTCGATGACAACAACCTCCGTTTGCTTGGCTTCAGGTTCAAAAACAGTCCTGACAACGACCCTGCACAGCCTGTCCTCCCGCCCGGCCCGTCAATGCTTGATTCCCTTCTCTATTAGCCTGCCGGCATACTGCCGGAGTACAGTGCTGTTGATTGATGAGAACAGGGCGCTTTTCCGGTTTTCCATGTCAGGGCTAAAAGGTAACAACCTCCGCAGATTTCACCAGATCCGCAAGTTCGTTGCGCCAGTTGTCTCCGCCCAGGTTTTCTGCCAGAAGAACGGCCAAATGCTGCGCGGTTACACCTGTATCACGGTTGCGTCCAAGCCCTGAAAGACAGGAAGGGCAGTTGGTGGCAATCACAGTGGCCGGAGTATCCTCAGTTATGAGTGCATCAAGTTCATCGCGTTTGCGTTTGAGCATTGCACCGGTGATATCGGGTCGTGACAGGGCCAGTGTTCCTGCTTCAGAACAGCATCCCGGCACACTGGTGACCTGACTTCCGATCTGTCGCAACATCAACGGTCCCTCACCCTGCAGAGAATCGTGGCAGGGCGCATGGTAGAAGAACGACCGGTTCGGTGTTTTTGTGAAGTGCTCCGGTGCCTGTTCAAGAACAAAAAAGGCAATATCCATCAGGCTGCACTGAAAAATGGTTTCAGCGCCCAATTCTCGCAGTGCCTCTCTGCAGGTGCCGCAACTCACGATAAGAGCATCAAAGTTGATGTAACCAAACATGTCGCGAATCTGACTGAGGATGATGGTGTCTCTGAGAATGACATCGTTGTGCATCCGCTGTTTCGCATTGGCCCGATGTGGAAAACCGCAGCAGAGATGGGCAGGTGGAAGTACGACCCTGGTTCCGGTTTTGAGCAGATCGTAGAGAGCGGCTTCGGCAATATCACTGTAGAGTCGCTCTGACCCGCAGCCCGGGAAATAAAAGACCGTGGATTTGACCGGTCCCTGTGGCATGAAGAGCAGTGCTTCGTTGAGTGTGGTTGCGGGGAGCATGTCTCTTAATGACCGTTTGGAAGGCAGCGGCATGGAGGACTTGAGTATCTGTACTGAATGCCATGGCAGAGAGCGGACCTTTTCCGGAGCCCGTCGGAGCAGACCGGCGGCATACTGCTGCATGCGTGCCCCCCATTGCACCACCGCGGTCCGAAAAATCGTGTTATAGGTCCGGTTTCGGGTTTTGAGATAATGGAGAGAAAGTTTTGTCGGTAAAGGGGTGTGTTTATATCCCCGCTCGTTAAGAATTTCCCGTTCCAGAATAGAGACCCTGGCTGTATCAATATCCACCGGGCATGGTTTGAGACACTTGCCGCAGAGCGTGCAGTGATCGGCAATCTGTTCAAGATTTTTCAGCTGATTGAACCGGGGAAAGTGGGAGCGCTGCATGTCGTAGAGCAGGGCTTCAATTAACGAGCCAATGGCCAGGTTTTTATTGCGGGGATGGTAGAAGAGCGAACTGCCCGGATAGAAAACGCAACAGTCTGCCTTGCATTTGCCGCAGCGGATACATTTGGATATTTTCAGAGAAAGAGCCTCAAGGGATCCGTGCTGCAGGATCCGTGCTTCAAGCTCAAGCAGGTTGAAGGACGGGGTGAAGACCTTGCTGATAATGTCCGGATCAACCAGTTTACCCGGGTTCATTATACCGCGGGGGTCAATACGCCGACGGTACTCGCTGAGTTCGTCAACAAGCAGGTCATCAAGAAACTTCATTTTGGTGATGCCGATCCCGTGCTCTCCGCTGACCACACCGCCCAGAGCCACGGCTTTGGCCATAACCGCATCTGCGGTTTCCGACGCCCGTTGCATCATGACCCGGTCGTTGGAAAAGACCGGAATATTGACATGGACGTTGCCATCGCCGGCGTGCATGTGGGTGGCGATGATGATCCTGCGTTGACGTGTTTCGTCAACAATGCGTCGGATGTTGCTGCTTATTCGCGGGTAACCCCGAAAAAGTTCAAGGAGGCTGTTCGTCAGTCTTTGCAGGTATGTTTCGTTGCGCAGCAGGAGGCTTTCCGCGGTTGCAAGCTCAGCCAGCGCACCGGCGCAGTGCTCGTCGGCCTTGGGGATCTTGGCTTCCATCCAGTCCGGATCCTCAAGCGGCTCAGCCACTTCAAGATAGGCTGTGATTGCATGCACCACACTCTGCTGATTGTACCGATCCTCCTCGATGTTGGTCTCATCAACAAAACGGGCGAATTCCGCCAGCATGGGCAGCGGGAGAACAATATCCTCATTGAGTTTAAAGGCGTTGGTGCGGGCGGCAATGGCTCCTAATCGTTTACGATCACGCCAGAATCGCTCAGCTTCATCAGAATCACTGGCCACAAAAATTTCTGTATTTGTATATCGTGCCAGCAGGTCGAGCAGGGTCTGTTTGCCGCGGAGAACCTGTTCAGTTGTGTGGCCAACCATGTCGATCAGAAGGACGGCCTTGGGCATCTCGCTCCTGGCGGCCTTTACCTTGTAATTGATCGCCTTGATATACTCCTCGTCAAAGTGTTCCAGCGCCATCAGCGCCTCTTCACCGTGATTGACAAACTGCTCTGATATTTCAACAATGACCCGGCTCGCCTCGTCCATGTCCGGACCGAAAAATTCAAGGCAGCAGGTCAGTTTCTTTTTGTAGGCAGGGTAGAGGATAAACTCGGCAGAGGTGATGATACCGTCGGTTCCTTCCTTCTGTACGCCGGGCAGGCCGCCGAGGGCCTTGTTGGTGATGTCTTTCCAGAGTCCTTTCTTGCGGATGGCGTCGCCGCGTAACTCAACCCGTTGCTGAAACTGGCCGTGCTCATCACGGATTTCGTAAATGACCGTGTCATCAGGCATGATCTTACGCATGGGATGGTTGATGCGCTCCACATGCAGCAGTCCGGTTGCCGGCATGGCAATGGTGTAGCCCAGCAGGTTGTCAATGGCTGTTCCCCAGAGAACCGCGGTCTTGCCACCGGCGTTTTCAGCGATGTTCCCGCCAATGGTGGAAGCCCAGGCACTTGTAGGGTCTGTGGCAAAGACGAGGTCGTGCTGTTCAGCGTAGTGCATGGCATCCTGGGTGATGACACCGGCCTCAAGCCGCAGCACCGGCATCTGCTGGACAGCGCCGTTATCTCCGACAAATTCACGGTGGCTGATGCCGTGAATCCGGTTAAGTTTTTCCGTATTGATCATGACACAGTCCGCACTGACCGGCACCGCACCACCGGTTAAGCCGGTGCCCCCGCCACGGGGAATAACATAAAGTCCGAGGTCTGCGATGGCGGCAAGAAGAGGCGGTATCTGTTCTTCCGTATCAGGGCGGAGCACCGCGATCGGCAGGTGCAGTCGCCAGTCCGTGGCATCGGTGGCATGACTGATGAGACTGAATGGGTCAAAGTACACATTTTTCTGTCCGATGATGGCGCCAAGGCGTTTGCGCAGTTTGTTCCGCCGCGCCGTGGCGCTGCTGATCTCCTTGTGGAGGTTGTGCATCTGTTCACGGCAGAGCCGGACAAGATTGACCACCTTGTCGGTCCGCTCCTGATCAACATTTACTTTTTTTGCCGTCTGTTCAATGATATTGAGATCTTTCTTCATGGTTTTGAAGAAGTATCGGCGACGTCGCGGCGAGTCGATCAGCTCCTGATAGAGAAACGGATTGCGGTGAAGAATGAAGAGGTCACCGATGCAGCGCATGACCAGTCTGGCTGAACGCCCGGTGACCCGCTGACTGCGCAGCTCTTCCAGATCTTCCCAGACAGCGGCGCCAAAGAAGTGGCGGATGATGAGCTGATCATCGGCTGAAGTGAAGTTGTAAGGGATTTCTCGGTAATTTGTCGGATTCATAGGATATATTAAAAAAAGCAGAAGGTATGTCCTGTTTGCTGTCAGTTCACCAGAGAAGAGGACGGTTGTCAGTGGATGCCTCTTCCAACGCAAACATCCTCATACCATAGGTTCTGTTTTGGAAAAAGGTCGGAAAATTTGTGAAACCTAGCAGAAAAGCGCAGGAGATAAGACAAAGGTTTATCAGACAACAAACACTGTTAACGGTATATGTCTGTTGTTTGGTTGATTTTGCAGATCCAGCTCATCATGTTCTGCCGGGAGTCAACATGAAGAGAGAAGAATCGCCTGCAGCAAAAGGGACACTCTCTTCTCTTTTTGGGGTGGTATTGTAAGTGCATCAGGTAACGATCGTCCTTGCAGTTCAACTGTCGATGCAACCGGCCGGTCAGTCTGCCTCGGTATCAGAGTGTGCGGTCAGCCGATAACAGGGCTGGTAGGTCGTGGTTGGCAGTTTCATGCGTTGCTGTTCGACAAAGGTGGAAAGAAGGGTATCAAGCGGACCCATGATGGCGGTATCGCCACAGAGCTCAAACAGTCCCTTTTCCTCTATGAGCCGGATACCGTTTTCCTTCACATTACCGCTGACAATACCGGAAAACGCGCGTCGCAGATTTGAGGCAAGCAGATGCGGCGGCTGGTCACGATGGAGGTAGAGGCTGCGCATATTTTCGTGGTTCGGAACAAATGGCAGTTGCAGACTCAGATCGATATTGAGCAGCCAGTTAAAGTAGTAGGCATCGCCGGTTTTCAGCCGGAACTGGCGCACCTGATCGATTCCCTCCACCACCTGCCTGGCAACAGCTTCAGGGTCGTTGATGATGATACGGTACATCTGCCGCACGGACGGACCAAGGGTTTCAGTGATGAAATGATCGATCAGTTCAAAGTAGTCGGCGGCACTTTGCGGGCCGGTGAAGATCAAAGGCAGTGGAATTCGCGAGTTGGACGGGTCAAGGAGAATAGCCAGGATATAGAGGATCTCCTCAGCTGTACCGACACCGCCGGGAAAGACGATGAGAGCATGGCCGAGACGGACAAACGCCTCCAGTCGTTTTTCAATGTCCGGCATGATCACCAGGTTATTGACAATCGGGTTTGGAGATTCGGAGGCAATGATACCGGGCTCGGTTATGCCGAGATACTGACCGGTGTAGATACGCTGTTTGGAATGGCCGATGGTGGCGCCCTTCATCGGCCCTTTCATGGCACCGGGGCCGCACCCGGTACAGATATCAAGGCCGCGGAGACCCAGTTCATAGCCGACTTCCTTGCTGTAATCATACTCCTCCGGAGAGATTGAATGCCCTCCCCAGCATACTGCCAGATGAGGCTCGGTACGCGGCCGCATGACACCGGCATTGCGGAGAATATGAAAGACCGCATTGGTGATGCCGTCGGAGGTGTTCAGGTCAAAGCGGGGATTATTGTTGATGGTGTCATCAACATAGACAATATCACGGAGTACGGCAAAGAGGTGTTCGTTGATACCGCGGATGATTTTGCCGTCAACAAAGGCACTTGCCGGTGCGTTGCGGAGGTGGAGCTTGAGCCCGCGTTCTTCCTGGATAACCCGGATATCAAAATCCTTGTACCGTTCGAGTAGTTCCCGGCCGTCATCCAGATAATCACCGTAGTTGAGTACGGCCAGGGAGCTGTTACGGAAAATCGGATAGAGAACACCTCGACTCGTATCGAGTAATTTTCCGACCTCCAGCCGGGAGAGGAGGTCCAGGTTGCCATGGGGACTGATACGGGCATCAACGACTTGCTGGGTCATGGTTATCTTATGGTTATACGGAAAGTGTTTATGAGCTGACGATGCGGATAACAGGATGTCCGATCCGGGCAAACAGGGGAAACGACTGCAGACGGTCTGAGCGGAGCCCGGATCGCAGTGGATCCGGACAGAGCCGGAATTGCCCTGACAGCGGTACTGACAGCACAGTCAGCATGGTAAGAGGTGCCGATGTCTGCTGAATGAGAATGCCCACGTTGATTACCTGTAAAAATGGCCGGTGACGACAGACTTTACAGAGCTGTTACCATGTTGTCCTGAAAGGACTCTCTCACGGATCAGAAATCCGGGCCGGAGACCGGGGCCCGTCATCACCGCTGGATACAGATTCGAACATGAGACCTGACCGCAAGGATCTTTTGCTGTAAGAGGGGTGCTCCGTGTCGCCGGGATAGTTTATATACGAAGTTTTGTCCTGCAAATCAAGACGATAGATACATATCATCTTTTCGCAAGTCGGAATGGGCAGAATAACAGGCGAAAAGAGCTGTTTGCAAGACGTCCGGCCAATGGTAAGGAAAAAAGAACGTGTTGTCAGTCCGTATGACCTCTGTTCAACGATTTGTCTCTCCTTTATCTCTCTCTTGACACGGCTGTTGTATGTTTAATCGTATTTTGGTCACCGTATCCCTTTCGGTGTTTATTGCGCTTTTAGGTATTGGTATCATCATCCCTGTTTTACCGGTATGGGCAACTGAACTCGGGGCCTCCGGCTTCGCTTTGGGTATGATAACCGCCGCCTTTTCTCTGAGCAGGGGGCTGCTGCAACCGGTTGTGGGTAACCTTTCCGATCAGTGGGGACGAAAAGGATTTTTAGTCACAGGACTCTTTATCTACGGTTTGGTCGGACTGCTCTTTCCGCAGGCCCAGGGTGTTTTTCATCTTGTTATTATCCGCACCTTTCAGGGAGTCGGAGCCGCAATGATTGTCCCGGTGGCCATGGCCTATGCAAGCTTTCTTGCCCCTCCGGGTCAGGAAGGACGATACATGGGAGTCGTTAACATCGCTGTTTTCAGTGGCATCGGCTGCGGTCCGATACTGGGAGGGCTGTTTTCCGATCTCTGGGGCCTGGCCTCGGTGTTCTACATGATG
>JAAYDD010000345.1 GCA_012729435.1 Desulfobulbus sp. | reverse complement strand
TTGCTCCTGCTGAGCCTGTTCCAGCGGAGGGGTCTGCACATATTGACACCTGCGTGGAAGGCTGCACCGGAGAAGGCTGCGACTGTTCTTGCCATGAGTTGAGCCTGTTTGAGCGGCTCATGGCCTGCGAAACTCTTGACGAGCTGTTTGCCATCGTGGATGAAACTCCCGAAGCAGAGTTAATGGCTCTGACGGAGGAAGAAAATGCTCAAATTGAGGCGAAAATCGCTGCTCTGGAGCCGGAACCCCTGCCTCCCGTGGTGCTTGAGGAATGTGAAAACGAAACCGTTATCAGCGAGATTATCTATCCTGCGGTGAATTTTGATAATGTTGCGCCCTTTGGCGCTCCTGTTGAAGGGTAAAAGGAAGGAGGCAAAGCATGAAAAAAACAAAAGCAGTATCGCTGCTTCTTTCCTTGTCGCTTCTGGCGACCCTTGCGATTCCCGGTACGCTGGCTCAGTCTGTCCAGGCTGATACCACGCAGGAAAACAAGGGCATGGTTATAAATAAGACCGCCGAAGCAAATGATGATGGAACCTATACCATCACGCTGGAGGCTTATGCCACCGGCAGCAAAATCATTAGCGAAACAAAGAAGGACATCCCCACGGACATCGTTCTGGTGCTGGATCAATCAGGTTCGATGGAGGATCCTATCGGTGAAGTGTCTTTTGCAGCATACACAAAAGGAAATCGTTACAATTATACAACCAACTCGCACCATTACAGTGTGCGTCATAACGGAGGCAGTGCTAATCTTTACTACCCTATCGGAGACGGCGCATATGCATCTGTTTCGGTTGCAGTTGAGCAAAAACTAAGCTACAGAAAAATAACAGATGGTAAGAATAACAGCACAGGTGGCTGGGGTGGATCTTCTACGAATTATTGGAATAACCAATCCAACCTCTATGCAATAATGGGCGGCCAATATGTAAAGGTAACGGTTACTCGTGAGCAAGTAGGCGGAGAATGGTATAACCCAACATACGAGTATACGTATAAATTGCCAGATAATACTGTTATCGCAACAAGCCGTGGTGATAGCACAGCCCCAACTTTTTCCGGGACAGATGATAATGTGCTGTATCTGGCTGAGGTTGATGACTCCCAGAATGTGTATACCTACACCTATATGGATTCAAATGGTGCAGTCCAGACCATTGGTACATCCACTGGAGCTGATACGGAGTTCACAACAACTCTTTATGAAAGAGTGGTGAATACAAATGCCGGTACCTCCAGGCTTAATGCTTTGAAATCTGCGGTTACAACCTTCACAAACAGCGTTGCCGAAAAAGCTACTGGTGTCGATGGAGTGCTTGGAACGGGAGACGATATTAAGCACAGAATCGCAGTCGTTGGATTTGCGGCTGCGGAAGTTGGTAATCCCGGTGAATGGGTGAATTCAGAAATTTTTGTAGGAGCTACACAGACGAGATACGATCTTCTGGATGAAAACACAGAAGTCTACACAAGTTGTTTGCAGGATATGTCGACTTCTGGAGGGCAGTCTAATATAGGTGCTTCCATAGCAGCACTTGACGCTAATGGCGGCACAAATACAGATTTGGGCCTTGACATGGCAAATGAAATTCTCAGCAGAAATCCTGTAGCCAGCGGTGAAAAACGAAATCGTGTAGTCATTGTGTTTACGGACGGTGTTCCTGGCCGTAGTGGATTTGACAGTAATGTTGCTTCTCGCGCCATCACCGAGGCAGATTCAATTAAGGCAGCCGGAGCATCAGTCTATACCGTTGGTATCTTCTCGGGTGCGGATGCGACCAGCGCAGGAAACTCGAATGGTTCTGAAACGGAAAAAGCCAACTGGTTTATGCAGAACCTATCCTCCAACAATGGAACTGTTCAGAACCCAAGCTATTACCTTTCTGCTGCGGATGCCGACACTTTGAACAACATCTTCCAGCAGATTTCCGACCAGATCGAGAGCGGCGGTTCCTCCACCACTCTGAGTTCTGAAACGGTTATCCGTGATATTATTGCCCCGGCGTTTACATTGCCGGCAGGAGCAAGCGCTTCTGATATTGTGTTGGAAACCTGGCATTGCACCGGCAAAGACGGCGATGACTACACCTGGTCGAAAAATGCCGATGATATGGGTGCAACGGTGACAATCGGCAGCACAGACAGCACCGAGGCGATCACGACAGATAATCAGGTAAACGTGACAGGCTTTGATTTTGCCGAGAATTATGTTGGAACTGTCACTGAGAATGGGAGTACCACATACCGTGGCGATAAGCTGGTCATCAAAATTACCGTTAAACCCCGTGAAGGCTTCTTCGGCGGCAACGGCGTTGATACAAATACCTCTGCCGGAGTCTACGAAAACGAAGATGCCACAGATCCTGTTCTGACCTTCCCCAAGCCTGATGTAAATGTTCCTCTGGCAGAACCGACCGTAAATGTACCGGATGCCAATGTGTACCTCGGTGCTTACTACTCTCAGACGGTTCCGGAAGATGCTGTCAAGATGGGAGCAACGGTTACAATCGCCGGTTATGACATCGACTTCAGCAAGGCAAATGACCCCGATCATCCTTATGGTCTGGAGCCTTGGCAGGTGGAATATGTGAATATTTCTATCGCAGCCACAACCGAAGGAAACAACGGCTCTTTTGAAAACATTCAGGAGGACATCACCTATACCGTGACGGTCACGGTTTCTCCCAAGACACCAGGACCCTCTGGTGATCAGTCCGCAACGGATACCGGTGAAGGAACCATTCATGTGTTCAAACCCCAACTGACCTATCAGGACAGCCAGGTATGGTACGGCGGCGATGTCCCCACGGGTTTCACCGGCAATCTGACAGAGGAAACCTGGGTCAACTCTGACGGTACCAAGAAGCACGATGATGCAGATGTGCAGATGTTGAACGAAAAGCCAACTCTGACTCTGTCCTATACACCGGAAGCTGGCAAGATTACGACCGACGGTAAAGTGAATACCAAGCAGGACATTGGCGTGAACGCCTCCGTGAAAATCGGAGAAAACGATGTGCTTGCACATACCACGTTCAAGCACACCTCCTGCGGCGAGAATTGCAGTTGGAATATTGAGAATCCGAACGGCTCTCCCGCTTTCCTGCTCCATGTGAAGACCTGTCAGCTGACAATCAGCAAGTCCGGTGGCGCATCGGATGAGCCGTATGTGTTTACCGTCTATAAGGATGGCAAGGAGTATTCCGAAGTCACCATTGTCGGCAACACCAGCGAAACCATCTACGAGCTGCCCGTTGGTACTTATACGATCAAAGAAGATACCGGATGGAGCTGGCGTTACAATGCCGGTGACAACGGCAGCGCAGAATTGACGGCTTCTGCTCCGAGCGGCAGTATTGCTTGCTCCAATAGTAAGGCCGAGAATTACTGGCTTAACGGATTCAGCGATGTTGTAAAGAACATCTTCGGTATCAAGAACTAAGGAAGGAGGGAGAAAAATGTATCACGGAAAATATGAAGCCAAGCATCTGCCACGCAGACGCAGGCGCAGAAACAGAAGTAAGACCGGGACATTGCTCCTCTCTCTTCTGCTTATAGTTACTATGGCAGTTGGCGGAACGGTGGCCTATTTGGCCACCCACTCCGGCCTGATTCAAAATAGTTTCAAGCCCTCTTTTGTGGACTGCGAAGTGAAGGAGTCCTTCAACGGAACCACTAAGAGTGAAGTGAATGTCCAAAACACCGGCGACACCGAAGCCTACATCCGTGTGAAGCTGGTTACTTACCGAGTGAATGATGATGGTCAGCATATCGGTGGTATAGCAACAATCCCGGACTTTACTCCCGGTGAAAACTGGAAAGAGTTCGGTGGTTATTACTACTACACCCTGCCGGTTGCTCCCAATGCTGAACCTGCCGCAGATCTAATCGACAGTATCGCACTGACCGGCTCTTATGATGATGCCGACGGTGGCAAGCAGGTGATCGAAGTCATGGCCGAGGCCATCCAGAGTGGCCCTGCT
>JAAYDD010000344.1 GCA_012729435.1 Desulfobulbus sp. | reverse complement strand
CCCGAAAAAAACCACGGAGAGAAAGAGGAGAACAGTTGCCAATCAAGAAAAAGAAGAATAGTATGCGGGCTAACTTGTTCAGTATTTTAATATTTTCACTGTTGAAAACAATGCAGCCTCCATGCCTGTTCCGGCTTCGAAGGGAGGCTGGTTGAAAGACAGGCTGTTGCCTGTTTGTAAATTGTACCCGGTACGTACTTCACAGGGATTTTGACAATGACTGCAGCCTCACCACGCGCGGCATCGCTTAGTCGCGCCACAAAGGAAACCAGCATTCAACTTGATCTTCTCCTTGACGGCACAGGTGCGGTCACGGTCGACACCGGTGTCGGTTTTTTGGATCACATGCTGATACTCATGGCGGTCCACGGTTTTTTTGATTTGACAGTATCAGCACAAGGGGACGTTGAGGTCGACGACCACCATACTGTTGAAGATGTAGGCATCTGTCTGGGGCAGGCGTTTGCCCGGGCTCTGGGTGACAAGGCCGGCATCAGCCGGTACGGCCATGCTTATGTCCCTATGGATGAGGCGTTGGCACGGGTTTGTCTTGATTTTTCCAACCGTCCCTTTCTTCATTACCAGGTTCAGATACCTGAACAGAAAATCGGAACCTTTGATGTTCCGTTAGCCAAAGAATTTTTTCGTGCCTTCTCTTTGCATGCAGGCGTGACACTGCACATCAGTCTCCTGCACGGTGAAAACGGACATCATATTCTTGAGGCGATATTCAAAGCACTGGGGCGGGCGCTTGCACTGGCGGTTGCGCCACATCCCCTTGTCCGGGGACAGCTTTCTTCAAAGGGAATGTTATAGAATCCTTGAGAGCCGAAAAAATGTCAAAACAGTCTCGTTCTCTTTTCAACCCACCACCTTTCAGCAGGAGGAGTAAAAAGTGGCATTTTTACAGCAAATAAAAGTCGGAATAGCACTGCTTTGTCTTGTTATGGCTGCCGGATGTACACAGGGGAAAGGTCCTGTTTCAGGTTCTTTGGGTGATACCTTCGTTGTATCGGGTATTGCAGTTCTTCCCGTTCGGCCGGCAATTGAGTTTGATGAGCATCAGACGTTTGCTGAAGAAGAGTTGCTTCGAAATGCCAGTACCGTGATGGATCGTCTGATTAAAGAGGCCCTAGCAGACAGATCGGATGTCCGGTTTGTTGCTGCTCCGCCCCAGGTTGAAGGCAAAGGTCTTGAACTCACAGCTCTTGATGAAGCACGAAATATCGCTTTGCAGCAGGCATGCAATGCTCTTCTGGAGGTCACGCTCAGCCGGTATGTTGAACGGGTTGGCGGTGATTACGGTGTGAGGCAGCCGGCTGCCGTTACCTTCGCCTACAGGCTGTACGAGGTGGAGAAGGGGCAGATGTTGTGTCACGGTCGATTCGATGAACAGCAGCAATCCGTAATGGAGAACCTGCTCACCCTGCCCAAGGCCCAGAGCCGGGGCCTTGTCTGGCTTACTGCTGAAGACCTGGCACGCGACGGCATCAGGGAAAAATTTTCCGAATGTCCCTACCTCGGGGTTAAGTAGTGAAGCGGCAACCGTGACAGTGCAGTTGTCGCGGGGGATAAATCGACGTATCGGTCGGGCCATGCATGATTACAGTATGCTGGCCGACGGAGACCGTGTTTTAGTGGCGGTTTCCGGTGGTGTCGATTCATTTGTGCTGGCGTGGTTGCTTGTCGAGTGGCGGAAGAAAGCGCCGATACATTACGACCTTGCAGCTGTACATGTTGATATGGAAGCCGACACCGGCGAACCGGGGCCGATGGTGGAGCAGCTTCGCCGCTCGATCAGTGCACTCGGGCTGTCTCTTCACGTTCTGCCCGCCTCCTGGCAGCCCGGTCCCCTGTCGACAGAAAACACAAACCACGATCTGTGTTTTCAGTGTGCCCGTTCAAGAAGGACGCAGATGTTCGTCTATGCACGGGAAAACGGTTACCAGACCATTGCCTTGGGGCACCATCGCGACGATATCTTCGAGACTTTTCTGTTGAATCTCACCTGTGCCGGCAATATCAGTACCATGGTTCCGAAACAGGAGCTGTTCTCAGGACGACTGGCACTCATACGGCCACTGGCATATCTTGATAAGGCGGAGATTGAAGATATCTGCCGTCAGTTACCTGTGGTGCCGATCCGCTCCTGCTGTCCTTTGCGCGAACAGACCAGACGCCGGGATATTCAACAGCTGGCATCGTGCATCTATCAGCGGATCCCCGGTGCAAAAGAGCATATCTTTTCAGCACTCGGCAACATCCGCCAGCAGTACCTGCTCAGTCAGACCAAAGAAAAGAAACTTTCATGAAGGTGGCGATTCTTGCAGACATTCACGGAAATTTCCAAGCTTTGAAAGCCGTACTGGCAGATATTTCCCGGTTGTCCGTTGACCGGATTTTCTCTTTAGGTGACAATATCGGCTACGGGCCGGAGCCGGAAGAGGTGGTTCAGTCGTTGATCCGGAATGGAGTGCATTCGGTGATGGGCAATCACGAACTCGGGTTGGCGAGCAGCAGTTATTCTGCCCGTTTTCATGTAACCGCCCGGGACTCACTGCACCTGACCAGATCACTGTTGAGTGCAGCATCCTTGGCCTGGCTGACCTCACTGCCCGCTTTTTCAGTTTGGGAAGACACCCGTTTTGTCCATGGCTGTCCGCCGGAATCAATGACTGTTTATCTGTTCAACCCATCTGAGACGCGTTTGCAACGGGTGTTTGCCGCTTATCCGGAGTCCATCTGCTTTGCCGGTCACATCCACGACCTTGCCTGGCACAGGATGGAAAACGGTGCTGTAACGAGCAGTCCCTTACCACTCGGTCGATCTGATCTCACGGGACAGGGGCGTCATCTTTTTCTTTGCGGAAGTGTCGGACAGCCGCGCGACATGTTCAACTGGCACGCGAAGTATGTGCTGTGGGATCAGGCGGCTGCAACCATCGAAGTAAGGGACGTTGAATATGATGTTCAGACCACTGTTCAGCTCCTGAAAGAACGCGGATTTCCGGGAAGTAACGCGAAACGTCTATTCTGGTGAACCAATGAAGAAAGTGGGTCGGTATGAAGTTGTGCGTCGTCTCGGCAAAGGGGGGATGGGTTCGGTCTACAAGGCTATTGTTCCGGTCATAGATAAGGTGGTGGCAATCAAAGTTCTTGAGCCCAACGAACTGTTGGAGGATATCCTCGGTGCTGATCAGTTACACAGTATTTTTACTTTTGAAGCGCGCACCATGGCCACCTTCAGTCAGCCTTTTTTAGTCACTGTTCATGATTTTGATCACGATGACCGGGGACGGCCTTTTTTTGTTATGGATTATATCTGTAATAACCTCGGGGACATGATCGGGGAATCTTTCCTTCTTGAAGAGGATTCCAGAATAATTCAGGCGTCTAAAGTGTTGCATTATGGTCGTCAGATCCTGGCCGGCCTTGATTTTCTCCATTACAACAACATCATTCACCGTGACATAAAGCCGCAAAATATTCTTGTAACGGACGAAGATACAGTCAAGATCTGCGACTTCGGCATGGCGCTGGTGGACGGAACCTCGTTTTCAGGGCCGACGAACATGCAGATCGGCTCTCCGTACTACACTCCTCCGGAGCAACGCAAAAATCCAAACACGGTCGATGGCCGGGCGGATCTATACTCGGCGGCGGTGTTGTTGTACAGGATGCTCACCGGTAAGCTCCCGGGTATGCAAAGTCTGAGTTTGTCTGTTATCAATCCCCAGTATGACCGATCATGGGATGAGTTCTTCCTTAAGGCGCTCCGTTGGCATCCGGAGGAACGATTCCAATCTGCAGATGAGATGCTGGTTGCTCTTGATGGGCTCCCCCCCGTGTCACCGGCTGCTCCAAGACACTG
>JAAYDD010000025.1 GCA_012729435.1 Desulfobulbus sp. | reverse complement strand
TGACGAGCGTCCCTCTGTTGAACGGACCCGCAATCTCAGCGGTGTCATGACGCAAGTCCTGCCGCGCAATGTCATTGTCCTTTTACGTGAGATCGGCGAGATAGCAGCACAGCGGGGATGCAACGCCTACGTGGCCGGAGGTTTTGTCCGTGACCTGATCCTGCAGGTGCAGAATACTGATATCGATATCGTCATTGAAGGGGACGGCATCCGGATCGCCAAGGCCCTGGCTGCCCAGCGCCACGGTATAGTCCATCCGCACGAAAAATTCGGGACTGCCACCGTCATCTTCCCCGATCAGTCCCGTATTGATGTGGCAACAGCCCGCCTGGAGTACTATGAGCACCCGGCCGCCATGCCCACCGTCGAACACAGTTCGATCAAACTCGATCTCTACCGGCGTGATTTTACCATCAACGCAATGGCTATACACCTGAATCCAAAACGCTTCGGCACCCTCGTTGACTACTTCAACAGCCAGAACGATCTTAAAGAACGGCGAATTCAGGTGCTGCACAACCTCAGTTTTGTTGAGGATCCCACTCGCATCTTCCGAGCAATTCGTTTTGAAAGCCGGCTGGACTTCACCATTACCAAGCATACCGAGAAACTCATCAAAAACACCGTTCAGATGAATCTGTTTGACCAGGTTGAGGAACCCCGCTTCTTTCACGAACTAAAACTGATTCTCTCCGAAGACAACCCCATACCGGCCTTACGACGGATGGCAGCCCTTAAACTTTTCCCCTTTCTCTGGCCTGATCTGCGTCCCAACCTCAAAATTGACCGTAGATTCCTCCATTTTCTCACCCAGGCCAACCAGGCGATTTCCTGGTTCAAACTTCTGTATCTGCCTGATAAGATAGAACCATGGATGGTCTACCTGCTCGCCATCATGAGCCGATCACGGACCAAAGAGCTCATCGCCTTCTGTCACCGTTTTTCCCTCCCTCCCCGCCAGAGGCGCAAGCTCATTCTTCAAAAAACAGAGGCTGAACGTGTTGCCCAGGAAATGCAGAAACGGCCGTTCCTCCGGCCCAGCGAGACCTACTGGCTTCTGCACGGACTTGATACCGAAGGCCTCCTTTACCTTATGGCAATTGCCCGCAAGCGCTACATTCAGCAGGCTGTTTCCCACTATGTTACCACCTGGAAAAATGTTGTACCGCTGGTTCGAGGTGATGAACTGAAGGCTATGGGCTATATTCCCGGCCCCCTGTTTCGAACAATTCGTAATCATCTGATCGAAGTACAGCTCGACGGTCAGATCAGCAGTCACGAAGACGCATTATCCTTTATTCAATCCACTTACCCTCTCCCCGTCGCCCCAGTGTGAGTTCCTTCTTTTTTTCTCGCTTTTCCTGCACTCTTTCTTAACTTCTTTTGTTGAGAATCAAAACACAGATGCGTACCCCACCTTAAACCGGGAGACAGAATCACCCATGAATATGGATATGTATGCCTTGATACAACAGCTGATCATTCAAATACCGCCACTCCTTTTTGCCTTAACTGTGCATGAGTATGCACATGGTTACGTTGCCTGGCGTCTCGGCGATCCGACCGCAAAAGATGCCGGGCGTCTGAGTCTGAATCCGCTTAAGCACCTCGATCCATTGGGGGTACTGGCCTTCATCATCATGAAAATCGGCTGGGCAAAACCTGTCCCCATCGATCCGCGCTACTTCAGACACCCGCAAAAAGACATGCTGCTCGTTGCGCTGGCGGGGCCGGGATCAAACATCATTCTGGCTGTCTGCAGTGCGGCCCTGGCTCACTTCATGGTCAGATTTCAGTTCCTGCCGTTTTTCTTCCTGCAGCCGCTGGTGGGCATGCTGGTCGCCAGTGTCTGGATCAATATCATGCTGGCGGTCTTCAACTGTATTCCCATCCCGCCTCTCGACGGCTCAAAGGTGCTAATGGGTTTATTACCTCCTCAAACCGCCCGGAACTTTGCACGGCTTGAGCCATTTGGCTTTTTCATTCTGCTCGCCCTTTTTTACACCGGTATCATCAGTGCGGTGATCATGCCGATTATCCGGTTCAGCAACTCCCTGTTACTGGGCTAAAAAAAGCCCGGAAAACTCCGGGTCAAAGATGGATGCTACAGTGAAAATTGTCCGTTAAAACTTGTACGTCAACCCCACGGTCAACAGGCCGGCTGAGGCATCTTTAAAGGTACCGTTCACCCGGCCTCCTTCGGCAATATTGTTCACACTGCGCGACTTCTTATAATCATACAGGTAGGCCGCCCCTATCTCCATATCTTCGTTCACTTTGTACCGTACGCCTGCAGAGTAGATAATAGCGTCAGAATCGGGCAGCTCAAAACCCACGGTACCGTCCGGCATCGGGTTCTCGTCGAAGGCAATACCTGCCATCAAAATCCAGTCGTTCTTCAGATCATAGATCAGGCTCAGACGCCAGGAATCGGTATCATGCCAATCCTTGACAACCGGATCGTCAAAAGCTCCTATCAATACCGGGTTGATCAGCGATACAGGATAGGTGAAGTCAAGATCTTTATAATCGGACCAGTATGTCCGATCGTACTGAAATTCCACAGTCAATTGATCAAAGAAGGTATAGGAGACTGCTGCCGACAAGACAGCCGGCAAGGGAATCTCCACACCGGAGTCTCCTTCATACGAAAAAGGAAGAGGAGAAAATGGCGGTATCGGCAGTCTATCCAGATTCGTGGTTAAGGCTGCATGCCCCTCAACTCCTAAATCAACCTTGGAACGGTAGGTGAGACTCAGATTCATTTTCTCAGTCGGCCGGAGTGTCACTGCCAGATTGTAGCCGGCCTCCCATGTATCACCATCCATGTCTCTGTTGGCATATATGGCGGGCTCCCGGACAACACCCCGGCTTTTCACCTTGCCGTCAACATACACGGCTCGAACACCCCCACCCACGGAAAAATAATCGTTCAATTTATACGAGACCGTCGGGTTAAACTCAAACACCTTGAGAGTAAACTCTTCGGCAAAGGTTCGCGGATAGGCATCCTGCCACTGTTTGGACAACCCGGCCGGTGCGGTGACTGAAAAGCCGAATCTAAAATTATTAAAATCAGGAGAAACTGCAAACAAAGTCGGCATGAAAAAATCTTCTGAATTAGAATCACCGCTTAAGAACGGGCTGCGTGCATCCGTGTACGAGATCGATGTAAGATGAATCCAGGTGCCGTTTGCCTCAACCTGAGCTCTATTTTCAAGCCACGACATGTTGGCCGGGTTAAAGTATGTGGCATCGGCACCGGGCGTGTATGCAGTATACGCGCCGGCACGTGCCGTGGAATTTACCGACTGTTCAGGGATGCGATACGCAGAAGCCCAGGCAGAGCCCTGAGCTGACAGCAACACCACTCCAACTATTGCTAAAACTCTTTTCATTCTCCCCCCCTTACTTGGTGTTTTAAAAATTACCCGGACAAAGTGCCTACGCTTGCATG
>JAAYDD010000343.1 GCA_012729435.1 Desulfobulbus sp. | reverse complement strand
TGTTTCAATCCACGCCCCCGTGCGGGGGGCGACGAGCCCACGACGGATCAGGACATATCCGGAGTGGGTTTCAATCCACGCCCCCGTGCGGGGGGCGACCAGGCGTCCGGCCTCTATCCTGGTTAAGTGTCAGTTTCAATCCACGCCCCCGTGCGGGGGGCGACACCCTGTGAGTGAAGAGGTGGCGGCAGAGCTGTTTGTTTCAATCCACGCCCCCGTGCGGGGGGCGACGGTGAAGGTGCTGTTGTCAATCTCTCTGAGCACCAGTTTGTTTCAATCCACGCCCCCGTGCGGGGGGCGACTGCTGATTCGTAACATGGCGGAACAAATCAGCTTCTCCAGCACTTTTCGCGGATGTTGATCGGCCTGCCTTTTCTCACCTCCCTGCAGACTGATATTTGCTGATCAATCATCGCATTTGTCTACATCGCGAATCACCCGGTGTTTGCTGGATACGGTTGGTTCGCGAAACCAGATTACACAATAAGCGGACCTTCCTGGTCAAAACTTGCCTTAGCACCAACATGCTCTACCCGTTTGCGCCAGTTGGCACCAAGAAAGTAAAAACGCAAGCTATCAGCCTCCTGATCAATCTCGTCGATCAGCAACTGCCGTAACTTTGTCCATTGTGCCGGATCCACCAGGCATTCAAACACAGAAAACTGCACTCGCTGACCGAAATTACGACAGACTCTGGCCACCCGGCGCAGTCGCTTTGCTCCGCCCGGCTCACTTGTCCGCACATCATAACTTACCAGTACCATCATAACAATTATCCTATCTCCAGATTACCGGCGGATAACCATCCAGTTCGTCCCGGAGGTACCGGGCAAACAGAAGTGCCTGTACATGAAAAAGCAACCCAATTGTCATCTTTTCTTCAATAAACGGGTGTGTCATCTCCTCCTGCTTGCGCTTTTGATAGGCAACCAGCAAAGTTTTACGGGCTGTATCGCTCATGCGCACACCTCCACCATCGCTGCATACGAAATCCCGGGAGCGCAGCTGCCCGAGGTTGACCATTGAAACAGCCAGACGATCAGCCATGGGCCGGAACTCCTCCATCAGATCAAGTGCCAGCCCTGCCCGCCCAGGGCGATCGCGGTGCAGATAACCAACAGCCGGGTCAAGCCCCACTGTTTCCAGTGCTGAACGTATGTCATGCAGAAGTAAGGTATACACAAAAGAGAGCAGACAGTTGAGGCGATCCAGCGGTGGACGACGACTGCGACCATGCATAAAAAAGTTGGTCTTATCACGAACAATAAGATGATCCAGCCCATTGAAGTATGTGCGCGCGGCGTCTCCCTCGACACCGCGGATCTCCGCAAGAGACAATCCTTCCTGTAACCTGCGGGCAGCTGCACCCAACCGGTTGATACAGTCCTGCACAGTATGGGTATCAACCTTGTCACCATGATCACGCAGCGCCCGAAGCAGCACGGTGCGGCAGTTGACGATTTTTCCTAAAACACAGGATGTGGCCACAGCTGCCGAAAAAACAGGATCATCAGCCCGCCGGTACTGCTCGCGGCGAAGTAAGACATTACCTTGCACAGGACCTTGTACTCTTGCCAGAAAGCGACCGTTTTCACTCAAAAAACTCAACCCCACATTCCGCTCGCCGCACATTCCCATGAGAAATGGACTGCAGCCCACATTACCGAAGCACACAATGGAGTCCAACGTATGTATGGGAACCCGCAGCGCTATCTCACCCTCGATACGCACAGCAACGGTTTCACCGTCTTTGGCAAGATATGCTCCCTGGGTGGTCACAAAGAGCGTGTTAAGGTGTTTTTTCACGGCTCCACCATCTTATGCAGATAACGGCTGACCTGTTTCCGGGATATTACGGCGGGAAGACACTGCGTCAATAACGAGCAACTTTCACATCGCTTATCGTAAAAAGGCGGCGGTGTTTTTGCTTGCGCCAGCAACTCATGAACTGCAGCCGCTGTCTGTACAGTCTTTTCGCGCAAAGGTGCATCGAAGATCACGCTGGTCCGATGCCTTTTAAGACCATAATAGAGTGCCCCTTCAGGGACAGTACAGGCAAGCATCTCTTCCAGACAGATAGCCTGAGCACACAGTTGCACCCGATCGGTATCGTCCTTCTTGGGTCGACCTCGCTTATATTCCACTGGAAATGGTTGCCACAACCCATTGTCCCGGCGATGAAATTCAACAATGTCGGCACGGCCGGTGATACCAAGCTCCAGCGAACGGATGGGCACATCATACTCAATACGCAGGTTACGGCGTGATTCGCGGCCACTGGTATGCACCCGTTCGTGGAGAATACGCCCCTCTGCTGTAAACCGGTTTTCTTCCCACAGCTGTTCGATGTGGATTAAGGCGCACTGTCGCGGACAGAACAGGTAGTGCTGCAAAGAGGAGATCATTATCAGATCATCCTCATTGTACAGTTTTACCTCTACAGGAGAATGATCGTCGCAGTGCCTATCTGTACTTTCATGCATGAAATATTGTCCCTGATTCCTGATGTACGGCACAAAATACTGTTGATTGCCAACCCTCCAGAGTCATTTTTTTCAAGCAAAGCAGGCGTGGAATGCAAGTATTGCCGGATGGAACAGGTTTTGACAGCGAAAACACTGTTCTGCTCCGGCCATTCCTGCCTCACTTCATCTTTACAGTTTTTCCTGTAAGGTAACACCTTCAGGAACATCACCAACCTGAATTGTATAATCATTGAACGAACGGGCAGGCCCACCGGATCCTTCTACCCGGTTGACAGTAATCAGGTCGAACAGCTTATGAGCCGGAGCATTACCGAGCTTATTGTCGTGTTTAAATACAAACAGTTTACGACAGCTCATTAAACCACGGGCAGCTGAACGATCGTGTTCAAACATGTTCATAACAGCCTGCCAGAACAGTTCCAGATCATCTTCATTAAAACCGGTTTGCTGAGCTAAAGGGGCAGAAATGAACCCGTAGCAACTGTACAGTGCATAAGGAACAGTAAACTTTCTCCCCATGGTCCGGTTATCCCCCTGTTGTTTTTCCGCCTCTGCCTCTGTGGCTACAGCCATACGGGTGATGCTGTGTTCCAACGGCACAATCTGATCAATACTTCGTGCAAAGGTAAACTGTACCGGCCCGCGTACCTGGCCAGCGTTTTTACCGGTGGACATAACTGCGCCAAAAGTGCGAACATCATAATATCTACTGCACATGAACTGTCGGGCAGCTTCGGTTTTCTCACCCTTTTCTTTACTTTTAACAGCCTCCTGCTCGTGAGCCTCATCAATGAGGTTGTTAAGAACAGCCTTTTCCTTGATAAAAATATCATGGGTGGCACTGCTACCGTGTTCCAGCTGCACATAATTTCGTATTTTTCGTTTTATACAGACATCCGTGACAAGACCGTGTCCTGTCTCCGGATCAATACGTGGAAGGTTACCGGCATCTGGATCGCCGTTTGGATTACCGTCTTTAACGTCGAAGAACAGGACAAAATCATACCGGTTCTCAATGGGCTTGCTCATAGATATATCCTCCATTTTTTCTATTCGTTGGTTTCATGTTTTGTGAAGAGGGCTCGTCGCTGGTGATAGTAACCGACCGCAAAACGCCCCTGATCCTGCAGAGAAAGATGTGTTGGAAAATCAACAATACCACTCATGATCTCGCCAATGATCTTTTCAAAATTTACAACACGACCCCGGTTTTCTATCTTGGCCAGATGATGGTTTTTTAATTTCATAAGATGGGGAAAAGCTGTGACAGGACTTCCGGAAGCCCCCCCATAAAAACGATCGCGAATAGTGGCGTTGATGCCGGGACTTGCCTCTTCCTGAATTTTTTCGAGAGTCGCAAATAATCGGCCGAGCCGATAGCCGATGTTTGTGTTGTTGATATCCAGGGCCATACCTACCTCCTGTTCTGATTGTCGATAATATCGTGCTGCCCGAACCAACACTGCCTTCAGAAGCGCGGCACGAGGATATGTTACTTCACGCTCCGCACGGCAACGACGAACCACTGCTGCCAAAAGGGTTTGCGGATACGGGGTACCGGTAAGAATTGCCTTCATGCACTCACCGCCAAGATTCGGTGCGATATTTTCTGATTTTCCCTGCAAGGCAGTGGAGACAAGCAGGCGGAAAAGAGACAGATGTTCAGGGTCTTTTGGTCGCCGCACTATTTGACAATCTTCAAAGTGCTGCCGAATATGGAGGGCTGTTTCACCAACAGTTCCAGCGTGCCAAAAGCGTACCGCAATACGGGAGGCATTCGGTGAAAGACCCAGAACAAAAAACGGGGTGTAATCTTCTGTGATGGAAGGTGTTCCTGCTTTGGGAGATTCGTATAAAATACGGACTGCCTTGTTGGCCTGCTCGGGGTTTTCCTTGGCCGAATCCCCAAAGATGTCGGCAAAAACATCTTCAAGATCGTTTTTTTCTTCCGCCCAAAACACCGTGGAAGCATCGCCAACCTGCATCCTCTGCTTAGACCCTTTGACCAACAAAGTATTTAATGCCGTGGTGTAGGCTGTTTCTGCGTTCCTGCCGACAGGTGCATTTAAGCCCTGTTTTTTACCGTACGAGCAAAAAGCACCGAGATTAAAAGAAACAATATTTGCACCGGATGTCTGTGCGCCCCACACTCCTTTTATAGCGGTATGCAAACGGGCAGGTGCTTCGGATTTCCCTGAAACTAAACATACCTGCCGGGTATCATCCTCTCCCAGGACAGACAGACTGCTTGCGAGTTGCGACACAACATCCGGACGTTGGCAGATTAAAGAATGATCGGTATTAAGACGGAAAGACACATTCATCCCCTTTTCTTCAACTTCTTCCCATCCTGGATGCAAAAAGAGCTGTTCAAAATCCTGTTTCTCGAGAAATCGTAACAGGGCAAGGACAGCCTCGTCCTGGGATTCTCCTGTGCAACAAGCATCGCGAATAGTCTGCTGAAAACAAAAAAACTGTTTCTCTGCGCGCTCTGCCAACTCCACAGGATCTTTTTTAGGGTCCGGTTTAGGTCGGCCGACAGCATAGGCCGGAGTATCCCAAAACAGGTTCGCAACAATGCCGCTCGTTTTTTTTGCTCCTTTGGGCACAATGAAAACCCTAGCTTGTTTCTTTTTTCCTGTACCCTCTCTGGTGTCTTCCAAACCAACAAAATTTCCCGAATAATCGAGAACAATAACAAATGGAATCTCTTTTCTTTCAAAACCTTCAGGTGCAACTTCATCTGCTCTCTCTTGGGATATACGCTGATAATACCTTGTCAATGCGTGTAAAATCATGATTTGACCTCCTGACTATCTGGATGCGGAACCAACAGCATCCCCTCTTGTAATTGCGCCCGGAAAAAAGAGGGTCGGCACCTGTCAGTACATGAGTGGACATGATCCTTGTCGGCGCGGTTGTCATGGCAAATATCGTACAGCATCCACCCGAGATCACAGCTCACTGAAACCGGTTGAGGTAATGGCTCCTCTAAGCGTATGAGCTTGAAATCAGCGGCAAACTCTCGACAGCCAAGGTAAGGGCGATGAAAACATTGACCTTTTTCTGCCCGCCGCAGAAACATTTCCTGAAATTTCGTGATAGTGTCTTCCGAACCGGCCCTATCTGTTAAAGTAAAACGAGCATGGATAGTATAGGCAACCTCACGCAGAAACATCCCGGCGCGTTGCTGGCGTTTTTCCTCAATGAACAGACCATCGGAACGTGGTGACATAAGGCTGCCCACTTCATTTCGGCGAACGGACTCCCACCGAATAGGCTGCAAAACATCAATACGCTCCACCAGCCAGCGAATTGCCGGTTTCCATAAAACGGCCTCTAACACGCCTCGTGCCGCAGAAGGAGTCATCACATCATACGAAACGCGTTCCACCTTCATCTCAGGGCGGGTGAAACAGGCGTTTTGACCCCATACTTTGAGGCGGAACGGATGGCTTAGTTTTTTTTCACTGTCCATGCTTCCTCCTTAAATTATCAACTCATCGGGTTCGCGGGCCCAAAAACGATCAGCACAGAACCCAAGATCATTATCATACAGGTTATCATATCCCTGTACATATATACCAGGATGCACCTCTTCAATTGCGCCTTCCTGAATTAACCGCTCATGAACATGACGCGGAAGGTTCACTATATAACGCTGAGCACGTCGCAAAAGCTGCCGTTCCGGCCCTTGCTCGCGCAGCCTGCCAAGTATATCTTTCCCTCCCTGATAGCTGACCAGCACCGGAGAGTATGTCTTTTCATCAATAAGACGAAATTTTTCTGCGGCTGTACGGAAACTGA
>JAAYDD010000342.1 GCA_012729435.1 Desulfobulbus sp. | reverse complement strand
CGGTAAACTGGTGCACGATGAGCATGAACCGGTCAGTTATGTTGATCTGAACCGGAGCGGGATGCCACTCTTGGAAATTGTCAGTGAACCGGATCTCCGATCACCGGAGGAGGCGGCAGCCTATCTGAAAAAGCTGCATGCCATTGTCCGTTATCTTGATATCTGTGACGGCAATATGCAGGAAGGAAGTTTTCGCTGTGATGCCAATATCTCTTTACGGCCGGTTGGTCAGAAGGAGTTCGGCACCCGCTGTGAACTGAAGAACATGAACTCCTTTCGGAATGTTCAGCTGGCACTGGAATATGAAGTGCGACGTCAGCGGGATATCTTGCTTGAGGGCGGGCAGGTCATGCAGCAGACCCTGTTGTGGGATCCGGATCGCGGACGGACGGAGCCGATGCGCGGCAAGGAGGAGGCGCACGATTACCGTTATTTTCCGGATCCTGACCTTGTTCCGGTGGTGGTGGATGACGACTGGATTGAACGGGTCCGTGAGGAGCTGCCTGAGCTTCCCGACAGCCGGAGGCAGCGTTTCATCGACGGGATCGGACTGTCCGATTACGATGCTACGATCCTCACTGCATCCCGGGAGTTGGCCGATTATTTTGAGACAGCTTTGGATACCTACCAAAATGCCAAAAAACTGGCTAATTTCATCGGGACGGAGCTTCTGCGTGATTTTGGGCCGGAACGGATCAGCGAGTGTCCGGTCAAACCGCAACAGCTTGCCAAACTGCTGGGCATGATAGACGAGGGAACGATTTCCGGTAAAATCGCCAAAACAGTCTTTGGTGAGATGTTGACCAGCGGCGATGAGCCGGAGTCAATCGTCAAGGCCAAAGGACTGGTTCAGATGAGTGACGAGACGGAGCTTGTGACTCTCGTGCGGGAGATTCTTGCGGCCAATCCGGATCAGGTACAGCAGTTTCGTGAAGGCAAAAGCAAGGTCATGGGATTTTTTGTCGGTCAGCTGATGAAAAAAACCAAGGGGCAGGCCAATCCGCAGCTGGCGAACAAACTGTTTCAGCAGGAACTGGGCTGAAGAGCGCGGTGTAGTAGAACCGGATTTGTCCAACCGTCCTTCAGGGCATACGGTTCTGACTTGGATCGTTATACGGTGTACACTCCCGGATGGCGGGCACTGGTCAGGGCATCGGGTAAATGAGGAGATCCGGCTGACTGCAAGCAGGAGCAATGAAAAAGTGCGAGTGGCAGGAAAAAGGACAGGGTCATCGTCAACGGCTTCGCGACAAGTTCCTTGAGCAGGGGATTGAAGCGTTCACTGACAGTGAAATTGTCGAGTTGCTGTTGACCTTTGGTACACCGCGATCTGACTGTAAAGAGGCGGCCCGCCTGGCTCTGGCACAATTTAAATCTCTGCCGGCGGTGCTTGACGCCTCATCAGTCCAACTGCAGCAGATCAAGGGGATGGGGCCGAAGAATATCTTTGCCCTGCAGTTTATCCAGGGGGTGGCGCGTCGTTACCTGCGTCAGCGCATTGTCGGCAGACAGTATGTTCATTCCTCCCGTGAGGTCGCAGACTACCTCATCCATACCATGCGCGGTCTGCAACACGAAGTGTTTACCGTTGTCTTTCTCGATGCCGCCCATGCCATCATTGATTCAGCAGTGGTTGCCGAAGGAACCGTCACCGTCAACACCATTTATCCCCGTGAACTCGTCAAGGCGGCTCTGGCACGCAATGCCGCAGCACTGGTGGTCGCCCATAACCACCCCTCCGGCAGTCTCACCCCTTCTCGCCAGGATGAAGAGCTGACCCGCACGTTGCATCTTGTCTGTTCATTCATGCACATCAACCTCCTTGACCACCTTATCATCGGCAGCGGTGACCAGGTCTACAGTTTTGCAGATCAGGGCATTATGGCTAAAATCCGTGATGACTGCCGTCATCTGGTCCGGCAGGACGGCTGATGCCCATGGAGCGTCAGGCCGGACTTTATGTCCATGTTCCTTTCTGTCACCGGAAGTGCGGTTACTGCAGCTTCTACTCCTGTGTTCCCGGAGCAGGTGACACTGAACGGTTCCGCTCAGCGATTCTGGCACAGATGCGGCGCGTCTCAAAACAGGCAGAGGTACGGTGTCTGAGCTTTTCCACGATTTTTTTTGGCGGCGGTACACCTTCACTTCTGCCGCCATCTGTCTTGATTGAGCTTTTGAGCAACCTGCGTCATCTGTTTTCGTTCAGCACTCCTGATCCTGAAATCACTGTTGAGGTTAATCCGGGCACCGTTGACAGGGCCGCTCTGCTTGAACTGCGCCGGGCGGGATTTAACCGGCTCTCCTTCGGTGTGCAGTCACTCGTGGACAGTGAACTTGCGGCACTGGGCCGTATACACACTAGCCAGGATGCCGGGGCCGGTATTATT
>JAAYDD010000341.1 GCA_012729435.1 Desulfobulbus sp. | reverse complement strand
GAGCATTGAAGATGGACGCTCTCTCTACAATCACCCAAATATCCTCGCACTTGGCTACCTGGCCAACATCGTACGTGAACGAAAGAACGGTAACCGGGCATTTTTCATCTACAACCAGCACATCAACTATTCAAACATCTGCACTAATCTCTGTAAATTCTGCGCCTTTGGCAAAGAAAAAGGACATGCTCTTGCCTATGAGATGAGCGTTGAGGATATCAAGGCAAAGGTGAGAGAGAGACTGGATGAGCCCATCAATGAAATTCATATGGTTGGCGGTATCCACCCCGACCTTCCCTTTTCGTACTATCTTGATGCATTGCATGGCATTAAAGAGGTGAGACCCGATGTGCATATCCAGGCTTTTACCTGTGTAGAGATTCATCATCTTGCTCAGCTCGCCGGCCAATCAGTAGAGCAGACCTTGAAGGATCTCGTTGATGCAGGACTCGGGTCTCTTCCCGGTGGCGGCGCCGAGGTGTTCAGCCCTCGTATCCGCCAGGCGACCTGTGAAAGAAAGCTCCCGGGAGCAGGGTGGCTTGAAGTTGCCAAAATTGCCCATCAGCAGGGGTTGCGTACCAATGCCACTATGCTCTATGGACATATTGAAACGATAGACGAACGCCTTGAACATCTTGATGCCCTGCGCAGCACTCAGGATGAGACCGGCGGGTTTCTTGCCTTTATTCCACTGGCCTTTCACCCTAAAAACACCGAAATGGCTGAACACACCGGCACTACAGGGATTAACGATCTGAAAAACATTGCTGTCAGTCGGCTGATGCTGGATAACTTTCCTCACATTAAAGCGTACTGGGTGATGATCGGTCCTAAGCTGGCTCAAGTAGCTCTCTCCTTTGGCGCTGATGACATGGATGGAACTGTGAAGGAGGAGGTGATCACCCATATGGCCGGCGCTGAAACCGCCCAGGCATTAGGGCATAGAACTCTGATCCGCCTTATCCAAGAGGCTGGCAGACAGCCCGTGCAACGAGATACCCTTTATAATATCCTTGCAACCTACTGATGACTCTTCAGAAAATTATCGCCGCCATTGAAGAGGGGGAGCGCATCACCGGCTCTGACTTTCTGCAGCTTGCACAGAAAGCCGATATCCATCAGCTTGCTTTCTTGGCGCATGGAGTTCGAATGCGTTTGCACCCCGTTCCGATCGTCACTTATGTTATTGATCGAAACATCAACTATACAGACATCTGTATCTCCGCCTGTAAGTTCTGTGCTTTTTTTAAAAGTCCCGAACAAAACGACGGAGAAGTGCTTTCACAGGAAGCATTAGCTAAGAAAATAGCCGAAACCCAGAGTGTCGGCGGCACCCAGATCCTGCTTCAGGGCGGCCTGCATCCGAGCAAGCCTCTGGAGTTCTATGAAGACATGCTTCGGTTTATAAAAAAAACCGGCATTCATATTCACGGATTTTCCCCACCGGAAATTGTCCACTTCAGCAAGCTGTCGGGCCTGGGTATCAAAGAGGTATTACAGCGGCTGATGGCCGCCGGTCTTGATTCCATTCCCGGTGGCGGTGCGGAGATCCTGAGTAACCGGGTGCGCAGAGAACTGGCCCCAAACAAGTGCGATGCAGATCAGTGGATTGAGGTCATGGAGAGTGCCCATCACCTAGGTTTACGCACCACCGCTACCATGATGTTTGGTCATATTGAGACGGTTGAAGAACGGCTTGAACATCTCCAGCGGGTTCGGGATCTTCAGGACAGAACCGGTGGTTTTACCGCGTTTATCCCCTGGCCGTTCCAGCCGGACAATACCCCGCTGGCTGCGGCGCGGAAGATTGAGAAAACCACAGCGATCGGTTATCTTCGTATGTTGGCATTGAGCCGGATTTTCCTCGACAATATTCCGAACATACAGGCGTCCTGGGTGACGCAGGGGCCGAAAATAGCACAGTTGTCCCTCTTCTTCGGTGCCAATGATTTCGGGTCCACAATGATTGAAGAAAACGTGGTGGCTGCGACCGGAGTCCGGTTTCGACTCTCGGAAGAAACGATCAGAAGGCTGATAACAGACGCCGGTTTTCGCCCCCAACAGCGGCTGATGGATTATACACCTGTCCAATGACTGCTGTTACACCAACTCTCCATACTGCTGACTGGGTGGTTCCGGTCAGCTGCCCGCCGTTGAAAAACGGCGGGGTTGTACTCATTGGAGAGAGTATAGCCGCAGTCGGTGAAATTGCCCGGCTCCGGCAGCTGTATCCGGAAGCCCGGATTCAAGATCATCCGCGGACCCTGCTGACCCCGGCTCTGGTTAACGGACATATCCACCTGGAACTCTCTCATCTGCATAGGTTGACGGAGACGCCGAATGTCCCCGGTTTCACCGGATGGATTACCGATCTGTTGCGATTGCGTGATGAACTTGCTGTGAAAGGGGTCTCAGCCGCACTGGCGGCAGAGCAAACGGCTCTGGCCCAATACCGGCTTGGTGTTGAAGTGATGGCCGATATCGGCAACACCATGATCGGTCATAATCTTCTGGAGGTTTTTCCGGGAAATCTTCTTCCGCACAAAGAGTATCTCGGGCTTGCTGCATATACCCTTGAAAAGAACCTTCGACACCTGCAACAGGAACCGGTTTCCGTTCACTGTTCAGCACATGCTCCGTATTCGACACACCCCCGGTTGCTTCAATGTATAAAAGAACGGGCTCGGAATTTCGGACATATCTTCCCCATTCATACGGCAGAACCGGAAGCTGAAGGTGAGATGATCCGAGAGGGGCGGGGAGAGATGGTTGATTTTATTCGCCGGCGCGGTTTTTGGGGCGACTCGTTTCAACCGAGGAACCAGGGTGGCTCCATCAGCTATCTGTATGATCTTGGGGTCCTGGATGAGGAGACACTGTGTGTGCATTCAATTCATGTATCAGATGAAGAAATGAGAATAATTGCCGGCCAAGGCGTTAAAATCTGCCTGTGTCCAGGAAGTAATCAGTTTTTAAACACCGGCACAGCTCCACTGCCGCAATACCTTGATCACGGTATCCTGCCGGCACTCGGTACGGACAGTTTGGCCAGCAATCCTGTGCTCTCACTCTGGCGGGAGATGCGAATTCTTTCTCTGACATTTCCTGAAATTGAACATGCCGCCATTTTCCGCATGGCTACTCTGAGTGGTGCTGAAGCTTTGAAAATGGACCGTTATTACGGATCCTTGGATCCGGGGAAGAATGGAAACCTGTTGATGATCCCTGTGAGAGAAGAACTGACCACCGAAAAGCAGGTCTATTCTCATTTAGTACAAAACGGAGAGGAAACGTTTCCCCGCCGATTATTCCAGTGAGGCGTAAATATATGATACGGATTGGCATGGTGAACTACATCAACACAGCGCCGATTTATGAGGTGTGGAAAGAGCGGACAATGCCTGCTGAATGGGCCATGGTTGAGGGACAGCCAAGTCAGCTGAATACCATGCTGGCCAACGATCAAATTGACATGGGATTTGTCTCATCCTATGCGTATGCTGTTCAGCCCGAGCGATATCAGATCTTAGCCGACCTGTCCATCAGTGCCACCGGACCGGTTGGTTCAGTGTTTCTTTTTTCACATCATCCGCCGGAAGAGCTTGACGGACGACTGGTCAGATTAACCGCCCAATCCGATACATCAATCCGGCTGGTCAAAATCATCCTTGAAGAGTTCTATAAGGTAAAGCCACGTTATGAGACAGGGGAGGTATATGGTCCGGCAGTGCAGAAAGATAAGGTAAGTGCTGTTCTGGCCATCGGCGATGATGCCCTTCGTCTTCGTGTAGAGAAACAGTACCCTCTCCATCTAGACCTGGGGGAGGTGTGGCACAAACGGACGGGCCTGCCGTTTGTGTTTTCGGTTTGTGCAGTCCGTGAATCTTTTCTTCACGAACAGCCTGAGGCTGCCCGGGCTATTCGCGAAGCACTGGTCGATTGCCGACAGCAGGGGCATTTGCAAATGGCGGATATCTGCGAAAGGGTGGCCCGACGTATTCCCATGGACTGTGAGGCGTGTTCCCAGTATCTCATGGGGATAGAGCATGATCTCTCAGCCGTCAAACTGCGGGCACTTGAGCGGTTTTTTCAGTATATGATTGATCGCGGTGAAGTGCCTGCCAGCGCTCTGCCTTTAAAAATTTTTCAATAATCTCTGTCTACGATTCATATTATT
>JAAYDD010000340.1 GCA_012729435.1 Desulfobulbus sp. | reverse complement strand
GAATTTTTTTATCGTGAACAACAAAAACAACCAACAAACAACAAAAAAACAACCAACCAAGAACAAAATGAGGATGATAAACAATGAATGAAATCATCGCAATTGCCGGCAGTACATGGAAAAATGTTCTGCGTCTGAAAGTGGTCTATTTTCTGGTATTCTGTGTGTGGGTACTGGTGGCCAGCGCTTTGAACTACGATGTTTTATCGCTCGGGCTTCATAAAGAACTGCTGGTCGATGCCTCGCTGCTCCTGAATACGATTGCGGGAGTGCTGGTGATCATTTCGCTGACGTTTGAAATCCCGAAGGAATTAAAAGAGGGTGTTGCATCCACCATGCTTTCAAAGCCGCTCGGCAGAACACATTACCTCATCGGTAAACTTGCCGGTTATGTAATTGTCGGTATTGTCGTTTGTTCTTTGATTGCTCTTGGTTCGTTCTTCATTTTCAATATTTCCTTCAGTGAACGTATCGCTTTGACCATGCTTCAGAGCCAGATCATGGTGATCCTTTCTCTGATCCCGATGGCTGCGCTTGCAGTCCTCTTCTCCATCGCGCTTCCCGAAATCGTGGCGCCGATCGTGACCGTGCTGGTCATCTGGTTCGCCTATTCGAGCAGTGCCCTGTCTCATATTCCGATTATTTACGGCGGCATCATCCCGGACCTCGACCTTTTCAACTTCAAGGCCGACGCGGTTTATAACACACAGATCACCTGGAGTTATGTCCTTCTGGTCGCGCTGTGGGGGATTATCTATGCGTTGTTTGCCACCACTCTGGCCAGCATGCTCTTCAGCCGCAAAGATATCCGATAATTAAACCGAGGAGACTACTCTTATGAAAAGTAATGTAATACATATTTTGATTATTATTGTTGCGGTAGTTGCCGGAGGACTTCTCGGCAAAAACCTCCAAACCAAACAGATGGAACTTTCTCCGACCCGCGAAACCCTGAGCAAACTGCCCCTCGGCGGCTTCCATAAATTCCTTGCTGATGTGGAATGGATGCTCTTTGTCAACTATCTTGGCTCACTCAACACCGTTAATGACGACAATGTCAAACAGGTCACGGGCCGCCTCAAAAAGTTGATGTCGTATGACCCGAACCTGCCGAAGATCTATCAGGAAGGCGCCGCCATGATTTCGATCGCCGATCCTCAGGAAACGGTCAAGATCCTTGACGCCGCCTGCCAGAACCCGACTCTGAAGAACAATTCTCAGATCCCGTTCTATGCCGGTTTCGTCATGGTTCAGCATATGACCCCCCCGAACTATAAGGATGCGATCCCCTATTTCAAAATGGCGATCGAGCGTTCCGGCGGCAAGGACCAGGGCAATGCTTATTACACCAGCTATTATTATCGCGCCAAGGCCAAGGAACTGGCCAAGGACAAGAACATCGACGATCGCCATGCTCTGTTGCAGGTGCTCTATGATGAATGGGATGCCGCGGCCCTGAACAGCCGTGGAGATGTCCCGTCGTCCGAGTTCAACTCCCAGGACATGAAAGAACGCATGCTCCAGGTCGTGCGCAGTATCAAGAATCCGTCCGAAGATTACAAACCGACCGAAGCCGCGGTCAAGCTGGCTGATGAAGTCACGAAGAAAGTCTTCAGTGACGCGCATCTCTGCCACAACTGCACCGCCGCCTATGGCCCCGGCGACAAATATTGCTCTGTCTGCGGTACTGAAATCCAGGTTTATGGTCTCTGCCCGTTCTGCGGCGGCGTTCATGAGTCCGGCGTCAAGTATTGCCCGAAGACCGGCAAGAAAATGCCGTAATCACAGGGAGTACGGGGAGGCGGCATGAAAAAGTTCAGATGGAGCAGAAATTCCATAATATTTTCTGCGGTATTCTTTCTGGCGTTTGTCGCCTACCTGGTTTCCGAAGGTATTCTGCAGTCCAACATGTTGGCTGCAGCGGAAGGAGGCCAGCCGCCCGAATACGGACGGCTGGTCGACTGGCTTCCAAAAGAAGCCAAAACAGCTATTGAATATCGGGCCCGTTATCTTGACCTGCAGGAAAAGATGGAAAAGGCCCGGGATGTCGACTCGCGCGTCGACGCCATGTTTAACTTTGCCGATTACATCAAACAGAAAGACAAGAAGGGCAGCGACAAGGTTTTCGCCGAAGTCGCCACCAACCCCGAATACCGGAAATCCCGCCGGGCCTATAAGTCCCTGGCCAAACTTCTCCTCAGCGATAATTCCCATTGTACGCTGACCATAAAAGATTACCACGACCACATCAACACCCTGACCTGGATTGAAGACAAACTGGCCGCCTGGAATGCCGGACGTTCCCAGTTGAATGCCAAACGGGTGTCGCCTCAAGTCCATCTGCAGTATCTTGCCCCGTTGCTTGAGGATAAAATGATTTATACGAATTTTGATAATTTCTACGGCAATATTCAGAGCCACGCCAATAAGCTGAAGGATGACGCCACTGTCCAGAAAGCTACTGCAATCCGCGCTGAAATCAAGAAGAGCCGGCATTCGATTCCGAACTCCATCAT
>JAAYDD010000339.1 GCA_012729435.1 Desulfobulbus sp. | reverse complement strand
ATAACCGGAGTTGGCTGTTTTTAGTGCCGTATCCGCTAAGCCCTTGCGAGCTCCATGGGTCGAGATGAAGTACTCAAGAACACTCAACCCCTCACGAAAATTGGCTTTAATCGGTGTTTCGATAATTTCCCCGGACGGTTTCGCCATGAGTCCACGCATACCAGCTAACTGACGGATCTGGTCCTTGGAGCCGCGGGCGCCGGAATCAGCCATGATATAAACGGTGTTGAAACTCTTTATATCACGAATACCTCCCGAAGAATCGGCAACATAGTCCACGGCCATCTCATCCATCATCTCCTTGGTAATCTTGTCCGTGGCCTTCGACCAGATATCAATAATTTTGTTATACTTTTCGCCATCAGTGATCAACCCGTCCGCATACTGTTGATCAACATCAGCAGCTTCCCGTTCCGCATCCTCCACAAACTCTTCTTTGCGGACAGGTATCTTCATATCATTAATGCAAATGGAAATACCGGCCCGGGTTGCATGTTCATAGCCCAGATCCTTCAACCTGTCGGCAAGAATAACCGTATCCTTGGTTCCGCAATGCCGATAGGCATAGTCAATGAGAAAGGATAACTCCTTTTTTGCCAACTCCTTGTTAACCAACGAGTACGGGACGTTCGGAGGCAGTAGCTCTCCCACCAAAATGCGGCCGACTGTCGTGTCAACCAGGGTATCCTTCACACGCACTTTAACCATGGCCTGCATGTGAACAGCTCCATGATCATAAGCAATACGCGCCTCAGCCGGAGAGCCAAAAATTGAACCCTCGCCTTTCATCCCAACACGCTCACGGGTCATATAGTACAATCCAAGAACAATGTCCTGACTCGGAATGATGATTGGAACACCGTTTGCCGGAGATAAGATGTTGTTGGTCGACATCATCAGAACACGTGCTTCGACCTGTGCCTCAACAGACAGAGGCACATGCACGGCCATCTGATCGCCGTCAAAATCAGCATTAAAGGCTGCACACACCAGAGGATGGAGCTGAATGGCTTTTCCTTCGATGAGAACCACCTCAAACGCCTGCATGCCCAGCCGGTGCAGAGTAGGGGCGCGGTTAAGAATTACCGGGTACTCCTGCACGATGTCATCAAGCACATCCCATACTTCCTTGGTACCCTTTTCCACCATTTTACGGGCACTCTTGATCGTCGTTACATAGCCTTCCCGCTCTAGTTTGTTGTAGATGAAAGGTTTAAAGAGCTCCAAAGCCATCCTTTTCGGCAGACCGCACTGGTGGAGGCGAAGATGCGGCCCTACAACAATGACAGAACGACCGGAGTAGTCGACACGTTTACCCAAAAGATTCTGCCGGAATCGCCCCTGCTTGCCTTTCAGCATATCTGAAAGCGACTTAAGGGGTCTCTTGTTGGGCCCGGTAATGGTTCGTCCACGACGACCGTTATCAAACAGGACATCCACAGCCTCCTGCAACATCCGCTTTTCGTTCCGGATGATGATGTCGGGGGCGTCAAGCTCGAGAAGTCTTTTCAATCGGTTATTCCGGTTAATAACCCTTCTGTACAGATCATTGAGATCGGAAGTCGCAAAACGTCCGCCTTCCAAAGGAACAAGGGGACGCAGATCCGGCGGCAAGACGGGAATAACTTCAAGGATCATCCACTCAGGCCGGTTTCCGGAGTCACGGAACGCCTCGACAACATTGAGACGTTTCCCGTACTTGGTACGCTTGGTCACTGAACCGGTTTCCTTCATCTCCTGGCGCAAGGTGTCCGACAACTGCTTGAGATCCAATGATACAAGCAACTCACGAATCGCTT